>CAZYXN010000150.1:0-5679 GCA_964651105.1 uncultured Muribaculum sp.
CGCTTTTCGAGAAGATGTTAAAATGTGCTAAAAATATGTTTTACAACATAAAGCCGTTTTTCGTTAATACGATCATAGTTTATTTAAACCAAATTTAATTGAAGTTGTTATAATAATTGTTAACACAATAAAATTGAATTACGTATGAAATTGAAGTTTTTATTGATCTTGTCTCTATTAATCGGGGTGGCAGGAACGGTTTGGGCAATTACTCCTGCCGAACTGCAAATGCAGTTGCTGAAGAAAGATCATCATATCATTCATCTTGAAGGCGATCAGGGTGCGGTTGACACATTGTCGGAGCAGGAACTGATTGATGTGTTCTATTACGACCAGTTTCGTCATTTCCAAGATCCGCGTGCTCCATATTTTATGCTCATGAGCAAGACTCGTAAGTATGCTATGGGTATAGGAGGTGTTGTCAGAATGCGTGGATGGTATGATTGGAACGGAGCTATGCCTAATTCCGGTTTCATCCCTTATGATATCAAAATTCCGAATGATCCAACCCGTGAAAATTGGTATGGAACGACTCCTGCGGGAACTGCTTTGTTTTTCTCCGTGTTTGGTAGAAATAATACATATGGTCAATATCAATTATATATTGAAGGAAATTTTTCAGGATATGACAGCCGCGGTTTCAAACTTAAAAAAGCTTATGCTACAGTGAATGACTGGACTCTTGGTTATACCAATTCTTCCTTTGAAGACCCCGCTGCACAGCCTCCGACTCTTGATGCCCAGGGTCCGAATTCGGAATGCGGGGCGACAAACATGTTGCTTCGTTGGATGCATACTATGAAAAAGCATTGGGTTGTGGCTTTATCAGTCGAAACTCCAAGCGGGAGCATTGCTGAAAAAGATAATTTTTATACCGGATGCAGTGATTACATCCCTGATTTTGCCGGTTTTGTTCAGTATCAATGGGATAATTCGTCGCATGTGCGTCTGTCGGGTATTGTCAGAGGATTGAAATACCGGGATCTTGTATCTGGACGTAATTATCGTGTTGCCGGATGGGGAGCGCATGCAAGTACTGTATTTAATCCTGTTTCGCCATTGACGGTTTATGGGTCGTTTATCGTCGGCAAGGGCATAAGCAGTCTGAACAATGATTTGCAGAACGGGGCTAATGACTTGTTAGGGGATCCCACAAGGGATGGACGGATGTTTGCTCCTCTGAGTATTGGATGGTACGGAGCATTGCGTTATCATTTCCGTCCTAACTTATTCTCGACAGTTATATTCGGAGAAGAAAGATTTTTGCCAAAACATGAACCGGTGTATGAAAATCTGACATACAAATACGGTCTATATGGAACAGCCAATCTGATTTGGGATATAACTCCGCGATGTGAAGTCGGTTTGGAATATAATATCGGCAAGCGCCAGGATATAGATCTTCAGCATCGTTGGGTAAACCGTTTGTGTTTCATGGCTCAATTCAGTTTCTGATGCGGGGTTAAAAACACTTATTTTTGGCAAGATGACGAGTTATTATTAACTTTGCGCAACCGGATTGAGCGGGACGGTTGGTCGCTTGTCGACTTCGAGTGCGACAAGAGGAAAGTCCGGGCAACGTAGAGCGCCATAGTCACTAACGGTGACCGGTCAGTGATGGTCGAGTAGCGTGACAGAAAACAACCGCCTTTCTTGAAAGGTAAGGGTGAAAAGGCGAGGTAAGAGCTCACCGGATTCTGCAGCAATGCAGGATGCCGCACGCCTTATGGGTTGCAAGGTCAAGTATACCGGCATTTAAGGGTTGCTCGCCCATTGCCGGGGGGTAGACTGCGCAGATAAATGACCGACCACGGCATATTGTCGTGACATAACCCGGCTTATAGTTCCGCTCAATATATAAAGAAACGGGCTTTTCCAATGGAAAAGCCCGTTCTATTTTTTTGTTATGCCGGAGATTAACCCGGGATAATTGCTTCGCTGGGACATACTTCAGCACAGCTTCCACATTCGATGCAAGTATCTGGATCGATGTGATAGATGTCACCTTCTGAGATAGCCTCAACCGGGCAAACCGGGAGACAAGTACCGCATGCTACACATTTATCGGTAATTACGTAAGCCATAATTTAAAAAATTTAGTTATTATACGAATTGCTTATTGTTTGTTCTGCAAAGTTATGTTTTTTATTTTAATATCGGTAACAATTCTCTCAAAAAATATCTGAGAGAGTCTAAATTGACAAAAGAATTGAATAATAACTAGTATTGTCATGGGATGCCTATGTACAGCTTGGACGGCAGCCATATTCATGACATCCGAAGCATAAGTTGCATATTGCCAATGTACTGATTGTATTCAACTGGATGCCGGATTGATTGTATTTTACAACAAGCAGATGTAATCTATTAGTAAATCGATGCCGATTGCCGGATGAATC
Source organism: uncultured Muribaculum sp. (assembly GCA_964651105.1). Lineage (GTDB taxonomy): Bacteria > Bacteroidota > Bacteroidia > Bacteroidales > Muribaculaceae > Muribaculum. Next base: position 2,400 of record CAZYXN010000150.1, read on the forward strand.
TGGTTTTAGTCGTAGGATTAGGATAATGATTAAATTAATATAATGGAAACAAAATGAAAAATTGGAGACAAGTAGAATAAAATATGATTTTAGATTGTTGTAAATTGGAGGAATTATGTTATATTTGCATCTGATTTCTAAAGAATTGTCTTATTAACAACCACTATTACTAATGAAAGCAAAGGTTAAACCCGATTTAGGCTTTTGGAAACTTTGGAATCTTAGTTTCGGATTCTTCGGTGTCCAGATTGCTTACGCTCTTCAGAGCGCCAACATTTCCCGTATTTTCGCCACTCTCGGAGCTGATCCTCATGAACTCAGTTATTTCTGGATATTGCCTCCGCTGGCTGGGCTTGTTATTCAACCGATTGTCGGCACACTTAGTGACCGCACATGGAATCGATTTGGCCGTCGATTGCCTTATCTTCTTTTCGGTTCTATCCTTGCGGTGATTGTTATGGCTCTTCTTCCTAATGCTGGAAGTTTTCATCTTGCAGTTGGTGCGGCCCTTGTTTTTGGCGCCATCGCGTTGATGATGCTTGACTTGTCAATCAATATTTCCATGCAGCCGTTTAAAATGCTTGTTGGAGATATGGTTAACGAGAAACAAAAGGGTTTGGCGTATTCGATTCAAAGTTTCCTTTGCAATGCCGGCTCTGTCGTTGGATTTGTCTTCCCGTTTGTGTTGGCATGGATTGGTGTCAGCAATGTGGCCGATGGAAATCAGGTGCCAGATTCAGTCACTTATTCATTCTACGGCGGTGCCGCGATTCTGATTTTATGCGTGATTTATACCTTCTGCAAGGTTAAAGAGATGCCTCCTAAAGAATATGCTGAATACCATGGGATTACTGAGGAACAAGATGAAGAGAAAACTAATTTTATCTCGCTTCTTGTAAAAGCTCCAAAAGTATTTTGGACAGTAGGTCTGGTACAGTTTTTCTGTTGGGGCGCGTTTATGTATATGTGGACATATAATACCGGAGGTGTCGCTGAACAGGCATTCGGCTGGGACGCTTCTCAAGGAACTCAGACGGCCAATTATCAGGAGGCTGCCAACTGGAACGGAATACTCTTTGCGGTACAGGCGATAGGGTCGGTTATTTGGGCGGCTATTTTGCCTAATTTTAAAAATCGCCGCATGGCATATTCTTTGAGTCTGCTTATTGGCGGTATCGGATTTATTTCCACAATGTTTTTCTGCGACAAGTGGATGTTGTTTATCAGCTACTTCCTTGTAGGTACCGCATGGGCGGCTATGCTTGCGATGCCTTTCACAATTCTCACAAATTCGATTTCGGGCAAACATATGGGGGCTTATCTTGGTCTGTTTAACGGAACAATCACTATTCCGCAGATTGTTGCAGCTGTGCTTGGCGGATTGCTCTTTAACATGCTCGGCGGTCACAGTCAGCTTAATATGATTATACTTGCCGGAGTGTTGTTGATTATCGGCGCGATATGTGTGTTTGCCATTAAGGAGACATATGCCGAGAAGCATGCGCTTTCTTCTGCCGATAGCTCACTTGACGAAATACCGGAACCGTAATAAAAGAGAGTTCATACTGTTTACAATACGCCGGCGGCCTTTATGCATGGTTGTCGGCGTATTGCGTATTGTGGAATTAATATGACCGATATGTTTGCGTTGGCGGCTGAACCAATAAAATTCGGCAGGTGTTATATGTTCAATTAATGGATTTATAAAAACATGGAAATATGAATTACAATGAATTTATTTCAGCAAAACCGGTAGTATTAGTTGAATTTTTTGCTACGTGGTGCCCTCATTGCCAGCGGATGATACCTGTTGTGGCCCAAGTTAAAGAGTTGTTGGAGGGAAGAATCCCGGTATATCAGTTTGATATTGACAAGGAACAGGAAATCGCCGATGATGCCGGAGTTGAGTCGGTGCCTACATTTATAATATATCGCGACGGTGAGCCTGTCTGGAAGCATAGTGGCGAAATCGAGGGTGAAGCTCTGTTAAACAAAGTTGAATCGTTTGCAAATTAAATAATTGAAAATATGGCCGGAGAAACGACTATTTTTACTGATTTTTTGAATGAGCTTGGGGTTCCATATACGCAAGAATATTCTGAAAAGCGATTTAGAAATATGTCGTTCAGGTCGTTGTTCGGACTTTCCAAACTTTTGGAACAATATGGTGTCGAGGGAGAGGGCATTAAATTGGCCTCTCCCGGCGACATCATTAAACTCACTCCGCCATTTATTGCCAAAACCGGCGGTGGATTGGTGATTGTTACAAAAATTACTGACGAAAATATAAATTACCTTACTCAAGGTGTTGCCGAGAAAATGCCGTTAAACGAATTTTTTGACGCATGGTGTGGCACAGTATTTTTAGCGTATCCCGACCACAATTCTTGTGAGCCTGATTACAAAAGGCATTGCCGGGATATTTTCTTTGCAAAAGCTAAGAAGTGGGCTTTGTTGGGATCTATTATTGCGTTATTTTTGTATTTGTTTATAAGCAACGGTATTTATCGACATGTCTCAACAGTTTTGTTGACGGCAATAGATATTCTCGGATTGTATCTTACATATCTTTTGTTGCAGAAATCCCTTAAAATTAAAAGTCGTGTTGCAGAGCATGTATGCAAGGTTTTACAGGAAGGGGGATGCGATAGCGTGCTGGAAACTAAGGCATCGAAATTTTTTGGCATATTCAGTTGGAGTGAAGTCGGATTTGCTTATTTCTCGGTAAGTTTGTCGGCTCTTCTGATTTTTCCTCAATGGATATGTTATTTGGCTTTGTGCAATCTGTGTTGTCTGCCATTCACTTTTTGGAGTATCTGGTATCAGAAATTCCGGGCGAAAGCGTGGTGTACTTTGTGTGTCAGTGTGCAGTGCCTCCTATGGTTGCTTTTTTTCTGCTATATGGCAGGAGGATGGTTCAAGGGAGTATTTCCACTTAAGATTGAGTTTTTTGTACTTGGAATCACTTATTTTGCCGTGCTTCTTGGGTTGAATCAAGTGTTGCCAATGTTTGACAAAACAGAAGGAAATGAATAAAACAGAAGAAAATGAATAAAATTGTGAAATCGATACCGAAGCCAAAGATAAAAAATGCTGTAAAGCTTTCAGCTCTTGAATTGAATAAAATATATCTGTCGGATAAACGCACTGTTTTGACTCCGGAGATTTTGGAGAAACTTAGCGCGTCAAAACAGAATGACAATAATAAGGATAAATGAATTTATGTTTAGACCCCATCCCACAAAATATGTTAACGTCAGGGCGGTGGGTTTTCGAGCAA
>CAZYXN010000151.1:0-5610 GCA_964651105.1 uncultured Muribaculum sp.
CTCATCTTGAAAACAATCCGTTTGAAAAATTCAACCGATACAAGCACAAAATACTCTGCATAGCCCGGTTGTCGCCACCCAAAAATCCTAAATTATTCATTGAAGTTGCCGCTAAATTACCTGAATGCGCATTTATCTGGATTGGCAATCAGAACATTCCCGATTTCAATTTTCCCGAAAACGTGTTTTTCATCGGCAACATTTCAGGAGCAGGATCTTATACGGAATACGCCGATTTATTTTTCCTGCCCAGCAATTATGAAGGACTACCCATGGTAATCATTGAATCACTGTCGATGGGAACACCCGTAATTGCGTCTTCTGTAGGAGGAATTACAGAATTGCTTAACGCAGAAAACGGCTGTGCCGTAGAAAATGATGCCGAAAAAATGACATTTGAAATAAAGAAATACTTGACACTATCAAATGAAGAAAAATCGACAATGTCACATAATGCGATCATGACATATCGAAAACATTTCACAGTCGATAAGATGGTAAATGGATATCTTGAAATATATAAAAAAATCTGTAAATAATAGGCAATGAAAATAGCAATGATTGGTGCCAGCGGATTCGTTGGCACACGGCTTCTTGGTCTCTTACGCGAGGAGCCATCTAAATATGAGTGCAAGAACATTGACTTGCTTCCGAGCCACTTCTTCAACGAGATAACTACCATTGGCGATGTACGAGAACAGGCACAGATGGACGAAGAATTGAAGGGCGCGGATGTGGTGATACTTCTTGCCGCACAGCACCGTGACGACGTGTCTCCCGTGTCGCTCTATTACGACACCAATGTCGGCGGTATGGAAGTGACCCTCCGTGCAATGGAGAAGAACGGAATCAAGCGCATAATATTTTTCTCATCCGTCGCTGTCTACGGACTGAACAAAAACAATCCCGACGAGAATCATCCCGCTGATCCCTTCAACCATTACGGAAAATCAAAATGGCAAGCTGAAGAAGTGCTACAGAAATGGTATGACTCCCATCCCGACTGGAATATCGACATCATACGCCCTACCGTCATCTTCGGCGAGCGTAACCGTGGGAACGTCTACAATCTGCTCAAACAGATTTCTTCCGGAAAATTCCTCATGGTCGGGAAAGGCGAAAACAAGAAGTCGATGGCATATGTGGGCAACATCGTGGCGTTTGTCAAATTCATGATTGACAATGTCACCACAGGATACAACGTGTTTAATTATATCGACAAGCCGGACAACAACATGAATCAACTTGTGGCTCATGTCAGCAAAGTCCTGAGTAAGCATATCCCGGCTACCCACTATCCTTACTGGCTCGGAATGTTGGGCGGATATTGTTTTGACATACTTGCAAAATTGACCGGTAAAAAACTCACAGTAAGCTCGGTGCGTGTGAAAAAGTTCTGTGCCACTACCGAATTTGATGCAAAGAAAGTCCACTCGAGCGGATTCAAGGCGCCTTACACCCTCGATGAAGGATTGGCAAGAACACTTGAGTTCGAATTTGTTCATCCTCGCACCGATGACATCCAGTTCATCAGCGAATAATTTCAACCAATGAAAAATGCAACTATCTTATATATATATATCAACTGTCATTGATAAAGACCCTGCGTTTGAACTTTCATTATTTCCCGTTTAAACAAGCCATCAAACTGCCGCTTCTTGTCAGTAAAAATGTTAAGCTAAGGAACATTAAGGGAAAAATAAATCTTAACAATTACCGATTTGGCAATATTAGAATCGGATTCAATTTATTAGGCATATTCGATTCAAAGAAGGAAGCTACAATTCTGGAAATTGGAGAAAATTCAGAAATAAATCTATCTGACAATTTCATTTTTGCTTCAGGATGCAAGTTAAGCATTAGTAAAAACGCAAAACTTTCAATCGGGAAAAATGTAACTATAACAGGCAATACCACAATAATTTGCAATAAAGAAATTATCATTGAGGAACAATCGCTCCTATCGTGGGACATTTTGATTATGGATACCGACTCCCATAAGATATATAGCGATAACCGACTCATAAATGCACCCGCAAAAGTCCATATAGGAAAAAATGTCTGGGTAGGATGCCGCTCAACCATCTTGAAAGGATCGATTATTCCTGATAATTCTGTTATTGCAGCAGGAAGTACAATTGCCGGAAAATTTTCAATTGAAAATGCAATATATGGAGGTAGCCCATTACGAATCCTGAAAGAAAATATTAGTTGGGAACGATAGTCATCCCGAATCAATCCATTTCCACAATATGTTGATAATGAAATAAAGAGACGATTACTCGAATTTAATCCTGATATTATATTTGTTGCATTTGGAATGGGGAAACAAGAATATTGGGAAGCTGATAATAAAGATTTTGCCAAATCCTTAAATGTAAAAATAATGATTGGATGTGGAGGTAGTTTTGATTTTGCCTCTGGGAAAACAAAAGAGCTCCCCTTTTCATTCAAAAAATAGGATTAGAGAGTATCTGGAGATTATTCAATGAATTCAAATGGTTTCGTATCAAACGAATTTTGATAAGTTTTAAGATATTTCCGTTATTCTTTAAATTCCACATATCTAAGTAGACATCAATATTAAATAAATCTTTCTTTATTGGTAAGAATACATGACACTTCAATTCTATTCATATAAACACATCGTTAGGATATTATATCTCGAAAACAATTTTTCTAAATCAATTATGATTGATTTGGATATTGAAAGTAATACAATTTCAGACTTTTTTAATGCAGAGAATAAATTTGATTCTGATTTTATACGCATGTTTCTCGATGGATTAAAAAATTCGACTATAGAATTTCAGCCATTTACAGAGTCCGAAAGAGATAAAATACAAATAAGGAAAGCGACTAATATCTTAATCAAAAACATTTTATCGTATCCTAAAAATAAAATTCTTGTTGACATAATCCAAAATCACTTTTTGAATTAATATTTATATTGATTCAACACAATTTTTATTATGTTGAAAATTCCATTAACAGATGTCTATTCTGACAAGTTATTCACTTTAAATTGAAATTCAGAGGTAATTTATTGGTTTATAATAAATATAATCGTTATCTTTGCGACATTATTAAATTTAATAACGCCTGAGCAGCTAATAAAGAACTGATTTATGTTTGGCTTTCCCGATATAGAAAGAAGCAGGTTTGACAATAATTTTTTACGTTCGGTTTCAGTAAATATATCATTTGAACCGTGCGATTCCGTCTTGAACACTCTTTCAGCTGATACAGAGATTCTCGCCGAGACTCCCAATCGGTCATCAAACACAATTTCAGAGCTTCGTGTTGGCACGACAGTAAAGAAATTTTACCGTCAGATTCGTGACAATGAAATTGTTCTTAAATCGGATAACGAAGAGACTGAGCTTCGCATATCAGACAGCTCCGTCAGTTTCACATTGATTGTCAATGAATATTCCGGTTTTGAATCCATTGAAAGTAAAATATTCCACATAATCGACGGCTTGAAAAATGCCGGAGTTGAGAATGTAAAGAAAATCGTTGTCAAGAAATTGAATCTCTTAAACTTCAAATTGTCATCAGCCGGCGACGAAGAGGGCATGCTGCCAAGACTTTCTCCGATTAACGATCTTTTGATTCCCGGGCTTGTTCCAACCCCCGCCGGCGTAATAAAAGTGAATGACCATCTTGTCCTCTCGTCATGTGCCATCAAACTTTGCGACGACGGAGGTTTCTTCATGGAAATTTCGCCTGCGACAGTTGTCAATACCGATACGGCCGATGATGACAATGTTGAAGGCTCTGTAAGTATTGGCATTGCCGCTAAATCCACTCATTCTCTGCCAATTGAGGATGTAAAAGAGAGAATTACAATGTTGAACAAAGAGATATTTAAGGCATTCTGTTGGATGCTGTCAAATAAAGGGAAGTCACTTTTGTCAAATGCCGATTGACTGGACTAAAAATATTGACCGGATAGCCTTGGAAGAATTGGAGGATTCTGATTCAGTTCAAGAGTTGCATCCTGCGGAAATCCTGCCGCTGCATCACCAAAGCCGCGCCACGCAATTGTCTGCCGTTGCCGCCACTTGCATATGGGGATTCAGTGTATGCGCGGCAACAACAAACCGTGAAGAAACAATATTTGAGAATACCACAATCGATAACGGAATTTTCTTGATTAACGATGATAAAATCGACAATCACGACTTCACGTCAATATCTTTTAGCGAAACATATTCCGATGACATAGCCTCCTGCGAAGAACACATCAAAGAGATTACTGAGTTTGGCGCGCTTGGAGACAATTGGGACGATGACGGAGCCAAAGCAGTGTATGAGGATGCGATAAAACTCAGCTCAAATATCCTTGCATCTACAACCTCTGCCATAGCTAAGTTTGAGGAAACCTATCCTTCTACCTTCGGAACAATATTTATGGAATGGAAAGGTTCTATGAATAACAGGCTCATTTCTGAAATAGGTAAAACAAAAATGAATTATTTTCTCATCGACGCTAATGGGAAAAAACTAAGTTCATCAGGAGTGTTGAATATCACCCATTCATCGGTGGACAAGTTGATTCAAATCATTTTTGAGTTATAAAACATGGCTGCTGTTCCCTGCAATGATCCACATTCCGATTTCGAATTTCTCGGGCGGATATTGAAAGCTCCCGCCAATTTCAAAAAGAACGGGGTTCTGAAAAAGACCTGTTTATATCCTAAAAACAAGCCCGACGACAAAGACAGCCGATATTTCACCAACAAGATTTCAGTGGTCAGAATATGCCGGGGGCATCGTGACAAATTCTCCTGGGCAAACCATTCTGACCTCGCATTGGCAAACACCGGTAAAAAATCAGTGTTCAAGGGTTTTCTCACCGGACGGGCCGGTTTGATCAGGCAATATGGCTTCCTGCTTGAAGAAGCTGCTTCCATCAACAATCCATACCATTCCCACATTGTAATCCCGCAATACAAAATACCGTTTCGCGATGTGGAATTAATTACCGAGGTGCTTCCTGAAGATATTATCACAAAATTGAACGCACTTCAAGAACGTTTAAATTATATTGAATTTTCAGGCAATACTCCGGTATCTGAGTATCATGAAAATATGTGTGAGTTCTCCATTCTATAATCAATAGCATTTTATCATTTATATCCTCTGCAAAGGAGACGTGTACTAATGCCATTCTTAATCGTTTGGCTATATGGACAACTCTAATCCATCGCAAAACTTGTACCATACGGGCTCTGACGGTTGTTAAGAGTTATGATGGTTTTGAGTCAAATACTTTTTTAAGGCAGTACGTGCTGTAATAGTATAAGTCTTCCCGTTGGCTTTTGCATAACACACTTTTTCTCCACGGGATTTTTTCATGCGGAGTAGCATTTCATTGTATTGTTGCAGCCCTGATGATATTTTATCAAATATGTCATTGCGTTCTTTTTCCGACAGATAGCCCATATTTACAAAAGTAAGGAATTTTCCATTACACTAAAATTATATTTCATTTAAATTTTATGAAAACTGCACTAATTACTGGAATTACCGGCCAGGACGGGTCGTTTCTTGCCGAACTTTTATTGGAAAAGGGTTACGATGTACACGGCACCATACGCCGTT
>CAZYXN010000152.1:0-5581 GCA_964651105.1 uncultured Muribaculum sp.
AACATCTTCTCGAAAAGCGTGTCGCCATGCGGCTTTCAGAACTTATTATCCTGTTTTTCGGGATGTCACAGAGACTAAAACTTTGTTATTTTCATGAAAATCAGATAACTTTGCGATATCAAAATTGTTTACACAAAGGTTGGAAGAGTCTAACCTTGCCGAAAATCGGCAACGGGACATCCGTGCAAGCACTCTCCCGTGAGTATTAATTTAAAGCTTATGCAATGAAGAAAACAATTATGATTATTGTGCTCTTCGCAGTTCTGATCGGGTTAGGAACAGCCGCCACAATTCACGCCGTCGATGGCAGAAAAGGCAGCAAAGCGCCCGTATTCAAAGTTGAAGCCAATGACACTATCGTTTCTCTCGACGATATGAAAGGACATTGGGTTCTGCTTCAATTCTGGGCAACAAGCGACGCCAAATCGAGAATTTCCACAAAACAATACTCCGATTTGATTCGAACCAATCCCGCTAATCGACCTTCAGAACGATTCCGTTTCCTTGCAATAAACATGGACAGAAGTGAAAAACTATTCAAGGAAATTGCAAAAAGAGACGGAATGGACGAGAAAGCGCAATTCCACGTAGCCGGGAAAAAAGCCGGAAAACTGGTCAAAGACTATCACCTTGAAAACGGAATGCATTCATATCTGATAAATCCACAGGGAAAGATAGTGGCCAAAGACCCTACTAAACAGCAATTAATAGATTTTGCAGCAGAATAACAAATCTCTCTAACAATAACAAAGGCGCCGCTATTACGACGCCTTTGTTATTTATATGCGCTATCGAAACTTAATCTTTTTTCGTATAACGCTGTCCAATAATTGCCAGAATAGCGCCTCGAATGAAAAGATAACAGATGAATGCAAGCCACAATCCGTCATTTCCCATATATGGGAATGCAAAATAATAAACCGCGAAGAAAACAACTGTAGCGGCAAACATGGATTTGAGCATATCTCGCGTGGCTGTCGCTCCGATAAATATCCCATCATACGAAAATGCCATAAAACCGGCGGCCGGAATAGTGATTACCCACATCATATAATCTTTAGCAGAAAGCATCACCTCTGAATCATCGCTCAACAACTGCAATAGCCATTCCCCGCATAAAATATATAACAAAGTGAATAGAATCGCAATACTTGCGCCCCACATACAAAGCGCGAATATACGGCGACGCACCTCTTCACGTCTGCCGGCTCCGATATATTTGCCAACGAGCGCCTCTCCGGCAAAAGCGAATCCATCCATAAAGAACGAGAAAATTGTAAAAAATTGCATCAACAGAGCATTGACCGCAAGCATAATATCGCCCTGTGACGCTCCTATACGAGTAAACCACATCGTAACTGAGACAAGACATACGGTACGCAAAAAGATATCCGAATTGATACGGAAAAATCGCTTCAATGCACTCCATTCAATGATTTCGTTCACTTTCAATCTTATCACCCTATAATGGATAAACGCAATCCCGATTCCTATAAAGGCACCGATCCATTGGGCAATAAGCGTACCGGCGGCAAGACCAACAATGCCTAAATCAAACACATATACCAATATGCAACTTGCTGCTATGTTGCAAATATTTATAACTATCGAAATCCACATCGTCGCAGCGCTGTTCTGCATTCCTACAAGCCAGCCGCATAATGCGTAATTGCACAACACAGCCGGAGCGCCCCATATGAGTATCTTAAAATATCTCTCGGTAAAATTACGTGTGTCTCCGACAACATCCATAAAATCAAGACCGGCATCACATACGAGCGATTGAATCGCTATCATAAACATTCCTGCGAGCAGTCCTACAGAAAGAGATTGATGTAACACTCTTGACTGTTGCTTTCTATTATTGGCTCCGTAAGCCTGGGCTGTCATTCCACTTGAGCCCATACGAAGAAAACCGAAAAGCCAGTAAAGCATATTAAATAAGGAGCCACCGACTGCGATGGCTCCTATATATGAGGCGCTTCCCATATGTCCGGCGATTGCAACATCCACAAGCCCTAACAACGGGGTAGTGATATTAGTCACAATCGACGGCACCGAGATGGCCAGTATTTCTCTATTTATACCTCGGAATAACAATCCTTACTTCTTTTTGGCATTCATTGAGCTTACAATCAGGTAAACTATCAGCAACGCATACATTACGCAGCCAAGTATCTGCGATGTAAGAGCCGGAACAGGATTTTCATATTCAAATCCGGCAAAACGTGTCAGAGCGGAGAACACCCCAAACAAAGCGCCGCCCGCGATAAGTCCTGAAGCGATAAGAGTGCCACGGTCTCTACGCGCGTTATTGACCGCCTCGTCTTTTGAACGGTTAGAGACAAAATAAGCGATTGCTCCGCCTACAAGCATCGGAGTGTTCAACTGCAACGGAATGAACATCCCGAGACAGAACGCAAGGGCCGGAACTCCAAGCCAATTCAGAATCAATGCAAGAATAGCACCAACCATATATAGAATCCACGGAGTTTCGCCACCCATCATAAGCGGCTCAATAACTTTAGCCATTGCATTTGCCTGAGGAGCAACAAGAGCATCAGGTCCAGAAAAGCCGTAAACTTTGTTAAGCACGAGAATCACACCTCCCACAGTCGCCGCCGAGACAAGCGTACCAAGGAATTTCCAGCTTTCCTGCTTTTTAGGAGTTGAACCGAGCCAATATCCGATTTTCAAGTCGGTCACAAAACCTCCGGCCATTGATAAGGCGGTACACACCACACCACCGATAACCATTGCCGCTACAATACCTGAGGTTCCGTTAAGACCAATAGCGACAAAAATTGCTGATGCGATAATCAGCGTCATCAAAGTCATACCCGACACCGGATTTGAACCCACGATAGCAATAGCGTTGGCCGCAACGGTGGTAAACAAAAATGCGATGACAGTGACCACAATCCACGCAACAAGAGCCTGCCAGAAAGTGTAAATCACACCCACCCAGAAGAAACAAAGCACCGCAATCAGGGCAATTGCCACAAGATACACGATATGCTTCATCGAGATATCGGTTTGCCATCGAGCTTCCTTTTCACCGGTAGGCTTACCTTTCAGCTCCCTCGCCGCAAGCCCAACAGCCTGGGCTATGATAGGCCATGATTTAATGATGCCTATAACACCGGCCATAGCGATTCCACCTATACCTATCAGTCGGGCATAATCACTAAATATAGCTCCCGGCTCGAGAGATGCGATTTCCGGCACGCCATAAGTACCTATCAACGGAATTATAATCCACCATACAAATATAGATCCGGCAAAAATAACAAACGCATACTTCAATCCTACTATATATCCAAGGCCAAGCAATGCAGCTCCGGTATTCACACTAAGAACAAGTTTAGCCTTTTCTGCAAGAGCGAATCCCCATTGCGAAGCAAGAGAAGTGACATTCTCGGCCCACCATCCAAAAGTCGCCAGAATATAATCATATATACCACCGACAAGGGAAGCGATGACAAGCGTCTTGGCCTGAGAACCGCTTTGAGCGCTTTTTCCTTCTCCGCTGACAAGCACCTGAGTGGTTGCTGTCGCTTCAGGAAAAGGATATTTGCCGTGCATATCCTTCACAAAATATTTCCGGAAGGGAACAAAGAAAAGTATTCCAAGAATTCCTCCGAATAAAGAACTCAGGAATATCTCGAGAAAGTTTACTGTTATTTCAGGATATTTCGCCTGAAGAATATACAGAGCCGGCAGGGTGAAAATCGCACCGGCGACAATGACTCCCGAACAGGCTCCTATTGATTGGATTATGACATTCTGCCCAAGAGGATTCTGTTTTTTCAAAGCGCCCGAGAGTCCCACTGCGATAATTGCAATTGGAATTGCAGCCTCAAACACCTGGCCCACCCTTAATCCGGGATATGCGGCTGCAGCGCTGAATATAACGGCAAGAAGCCAGCCCAGTACTACAGAATAAGGAGTCACCTCCGAATAATCACGGGCAGGATGCATCACAGGATGATACTCCTCATCGGCTCCAAGTTCGCGGAACGCGTTTTCCGGCAATCCGGCTACGCCGTTATCATCCGTTTCAAGGTCGACATGATTGTTTTTTTCTGACATAAGTTATGTGATGATTGGGTTAATATTATTTTTGCATAAATCTCTCCTCAAGAAATGCATTCAGATTCTTCGAAAATAGTTCATTGGTTGTCTTGGGGTAACGCACTTCGGCATAAACCTGCGCAAGCGTGGTCTTTCCGTTTTCCGCAATGAACGCGGCATTTTCTACCTGACTCTCCTTTTCCGAATATATTGACTTGATTCTGGAATCATCATAATCATCGTACTTTCCGTAATGGGCAATAGCTCCAATCGGAAGCCGGTCGGAATGTTTGCCATCTCCCTTTGGATATCCCACAGCAAGAGATATGAGAGGCACCACCCCTGACGGACAAGCAAGCATCTCGGCTATTGCAGGGGCATTGTAAGCGGTAGTCCCCAGATAACAGCATCCGAGACCGTGCAATTCAGCAAGCGTATTGAATTGTTGCGCAAACAAAGACGTGTCTACTGCTGCCGCAAGCAGCATTTGCATATTGCCAAAACCCTCTTCAGCATCGTTTACCTCACACCAACGACGGAAGCGATGGATATCTATACAAAATGTCAGCAAGACATTGCATCCCGCAACACACGGCTGATTAAAATGCTGAGGAGCGAGAGCGGCCTTCTCCTCAAAAGTACGACTTACTATTACGGAATAAAGCTGCATATTGCCGGTATTCGGCGCATGAGCCGCTTCCTCAAGCAATTTTGTCAATAATTCCGGTTCAATCTCCCTGTCTGTATAATTTCTAATCGTACAACGGTTAGCAAAATAATTATCTATTTCCATAATTTTGACAATTTATCTACAAAAATACATAAATTTGTTATACAAATTCATAATTAACGAGCAGAATCTTCTAAGAGCAATGACAAAAGCCACAATTTTATACCGAATTTATAAATCTCCGGTTGGAAATCTTAAAATAGGAAGCATCGGAGAAAAGTTATGCATGTGTGATTGGTGCAACAGCAAAAAACATCACCAGAACATACAGCGGCTCAAACAGCAATTAAACGCAGAGCTGAAAGAAGGTTCGTCAGGAACAATCAACAACGCTATTGCACAGCTAAATGAATATTTTTCAGGGATTCGTCAAAGATTTGACATATCTCTTCTTCTCATCGGGACAGAATTTCAAAAAGCGATATGGAACCAACTTACAAATATACCTTATGGAAGCACGGTCATTTATTCAACCATAGCGCGGGTCTGCAGTCATCCGGAGTCAGTCCGAGCGACAGCGAATGCAATCGGAGCAAATCCCATGTCCATCATCATCCCATGCCATCGGGTAATAGGAAAAAGCGGAGCTCTTACCGGCTATGCTGGAGGAATTGCGGCAAAACAAGCGTTGCTGAATCTCGAAAAAACCGCCACCGGTTCTCGCGCCATATAATCGATACAAACATCTAAGAATCTCCGCAAAGTGAATAGTTGCAACATATGTTATAGGAAATGGAACGATTATGACAATATAAAAAGGAGCTTAATCACTAAGCT
>CAZYXN010000153.1:0-5550 GCA_964651105.1 uncultured Muribaculum sp.
CTTGCTCATCAGATAGGAGAGGATAGATGCTCGATTTTCAGTCAGGATATATCAGAGAAGTCGAGCGAAATGTTGCGTCTGAACCTTATTTTAAATAGTTTATCTGCTTCTCTGCCAAATGTTGTACAGGGTAATACATTGACAGAACCATCGCATACTGAATCAAATGGTGCATTAAAGAAATTTGATTTTATCGTTTCAAATCCTCCATTTAAACTTGATTTTCCTGAGTATCGTGATACATTGGCTGCTGATACGATTCGTTTTTGGGCAGGAGTCCCGAATGCGGTTAAAAAGGTAGATCCGATGAAACCTAAAATGGCGATTTATACCTGTTTCATTCAGCACGTCTTAAATTCACTAAAGACAACAGGGAAAGGCGCAATAGTAATTCCTACAGGATTTATTACAGCTAAAAGTGGTGTTGAAAAGAAAATTTTACAACGTGTGGTAGATGAACATTGGGTTTATGGTTGTGTATCTATGCCGAGCAATGTGTTTGCCACCACTGGAACAAATGTTTCCGTTATATTCTTTGATAAGTCGGCAACGGCAGATAAAGTAATTTTGATTGATGCAAGCAAATTAGGTGAAGAATATAAAGAAGGCAATAACCAGAAACGACGTTTGCTTGATAATGAGATAGACTTAATAGTCAATACGTTCCGCAATAAAGAAGCTGTAGAAGATTTCTCTGTAGCTGTTACTTACGATGAAATAAAGGAAAAGGGGTATTCTCTCTCTGCCGGACAATATTTCGACATCAAGATTGATTATGTAGATATAACGGAAGAAGAGTTTAATGCTCGTATGGCAAATTATAAGCAAACGCTTTCCGAACAATTTGCGGAAAGCCATCGTTTGGAAGAGGAAATTATGAAACAGCTGGATGCTTTGCGGTTCAACTCAAATGTAGGTAACAATGAGTAACGAAATACAGTTCCTATTATACAATCTTCCCGACAAAGAGGAAAAGGTGCAGGTTGTTATAAAAGACGAGACCATTTGGTGTACGCAGAAAGCTATGGCAGAGCTTTTCGGCATAGACAAATCGGGTATCAGTCGTCACATTGCCAACATTTTCAAGGACGAAGAACTACAGCAAGACACGACAGTTGCAAAAATTGCAACCGTCGTAAATCGAGGCATAAGAGGCGAGGTTGAAGAGTTGGTTGATTTCTATAATCTTGATATGATTATCGCAGTCGGCTATCGTGTTTCTTCTCCAAAAGCCACCAAGTTCCGTCAATGGGCTACCAAGATTCTCAATGAGTATATCAAGAAAGGGTTTGTGCTTGACGATGAACGCTTAAAGCAAGGAACGGCAGTATTCGGGAAAGACTATTTCCGTGAATTGCTTGAAAGAGTACGTTCTATCCGTACCAGTGAACGGCGTATTTGGCAGCAGATTACCGACATATACGCAGAGTGCAGTATTGACTACGACAAAAGTTCGCCTACCACACATGATTTCTATGCCATGATACAGAACCGTTTTCATTATGCTATTACCGGGCAAACGGCTGCTGAAATCATCTACACTAAGGCAGACCATACCCAAGAACATATGGGACTGACCACATGGAAGAATGCACCAGACGGGCGTATCTTGAAATCTGATGTGTCAATAGCTAAGAATTATTTGCAGGAAAATGAAATCCGTCGGCTTGAACGTGCAGTAACTGGATATTTCGATTATATTGAGGATCTCATTGAGCGTGAGAACACGTTCAACATGGAGCAGTTTGCTGCCAGTGTCAATGAGTTCTTGACTTTCCGCAAATATCAGATATTGCCGGATAAAGGACGCATTTCTGCGGCACAAGCCAAGGCAAAGGCTGAAAGTGAATACGATATTTTCAATAAAACCCAACGGATTGATTCTGACTTCGACAAAGAAGTTAGGGGAATGTTGGATAAATAAAGAGATAAAGAACAATGATTGATGAGTTAATCCAATGGGCAACACTATTAAGCCCTATAATTAGTGTGATTGCTGTAATTGTTGCATTAAGAGTTGCTAATAACTCATTATCCTTTTGTTGGCGGAGCAAGAATTGACCATATCATAGCCGGACAAGAAAAAGCGCAGCAAAAATCACATCTTAATCAGCTATTGATGAAGCGCAAAGAGATAGAGGCCAATCTATCTTTGATTCAAGATTATATTCATAAAGCAATACAGTAAATGGAATTGAAAAAATATAGATTGGGAGAAATTCTTGAGTTACAAAGAGGGTATGATTTACCATCTTCCCAACAGAAGGCGGGAAATGTGCTTGTAGCAGGATCGAATGGTATAATAGGTTATCATAACGAAATACGTGGTAATCATCCATGCATTACAGTAGGACGGAGTGGCAGTGTGGGAAAGGTTCATTATTATGAACAACCCACTTGGGCGCATAATACAGCCTTGTTTGTAAAAGATTTTAAAGGGAATAATCCCCAATATCTGTACTACTTCCTTAAGAATCTTCATTTGGATGAAATGTTCGTAAAAGGAAGTAGTGTAGTTCCCTCTCTTGATAGAAAAGTAGTTCATTCTTTGGTTGTTCCATTTCACAAAGAAGTTGTTTGCCAAAAACGGATTGCATTAGTATTATCCAATATTGACCGTAAAATTGAACTTAATCGAGCGATAAATCAGAATTTAGAGGCGATGGCGAAGCTACTCTATGATTATTGGTTTGTACAGTTTGATTTTCCAAATGAAGAGGGCAAACCGTACAAGTCAAGCGGTGGGGAAATGGTTTGGAATGAGAAATTAAAGCGTGATATTCCTGCGTCATGGAAAACCAAAGCGATAGAAGATATTGCTGATGTTTATAATGGTGCAACCCCTTCAACTGTTAATGAACAAAATTATGGAGGAGATATTGTTTGGATTACTCCGAAAGATTTATCTGACCAGAAACAAAAATTTGTATATCAAGGAGAACGCAATATTTCGCAAGCCGGATATAATTCTTGCAGTACTCATTTATTGCCTCCAAATACAATATTGATGTCAAGCCGTGCGCCAATAGGTCTGTTATCTATTGCTAAGACTGAGTTGTGTACCAATCAAGGATTCAAGAGCTTTGTTCCCCAAGCGGAAAATATATCAACATACCTGTATTATTATCTAAACATTCACATCAAGCAGATAGAACAACTAGGCACTGGAACAACATTCAAAGAGGTTTCTCGTGAAGATGTGCTGAAATTTCCAATTCTAAAGCCAAGTGATGCAATCTTGGATTTATGGGAAGAGCGAGTGTCTGCTTTTAATAACAAACAGTTTGAAATTCAAAAAGGAAACGAATACCTTACTAAGCAACGTGACGAGCTTCTACCACTTCTGATGAATGGTCAGGTGTCGGTAAATTCTGATTTATCTGACGATTGATAGTGATTTTTTTGTCAAGTGTTTGGAGAATTTGGGCAATTTTTGTTTGTTTTTCAATATTTGGCAAGAAAATTTTTAGTCCGTAATAGTTGTCAAATGTCATACTCGGAACTCCGGTTCCCGAATCTAAGTTGCTCAAATCCAATAGAGACAAATATCGATACAAATAATACGGATTTGCTAAGTTTGTATTCACTTCAGTGTAATATAGTGTATCTACAGTCCAAAATGGCATATCGCAATATTGGATATTATCCAATGTACCCTTACGAGGTAACAAGACACTTGGCTTATCGTAAAGAAATTTGTCAACATAGCGCATAATGCCCCCACTTCCAAGAACAGGGTATTTCCCGTTTGAAAGCATTTTGTGGTCTTTGCCATTTTTTATTTTTACTAAATCTGAAAGCCTGTAAGATTGCATATCTTTTTCCATTTGAGGGGCAAAGTTACGCATTTTTAGGCAGATTCTTGTGATTCAGTTATCCCAAATACTTCTTATGAGCCAACTTTACATTGTTTTGATTCACAATAGCATAATGCAATGTGGTGTCAATGCGTACATGACCAAGTAGTCGCTGTACCTGTTCGATGGGCATACCTTTGTCGATAGCCATTGTTGCAAGGGTTCGACGGAACTTGTGAGGATGAACTTTAGGCATAGAAAGGGATTGGCCTAACTTTCGGATTCTAACTTCCACACCGCTGATAGTCAGTCGTGAATGTGGCGAATTGAGGGAAACAAATAAAGCTGGATTATCATCTGTTCGCTCATTAAGATATTGTTGCAAATGTAGTTTTGTACGGGCGTTGAAGTAAACTACACGCTCCTTATTACCTTTGCCGAATACCACACACTGCCGCTCATGAAAATCTATGTCCTCACGGTTCAGTTTAACCAACTCACCCACACGAATGCCTGTGGATGCAAGAATGTCTATAATGGCAAGGTCTCTCTTGTTGGTGCAACAGTCACGAAGCTGCTCTAATTGCTCGTCAGAAAGTACCTCTTTTACAAGCGAATCCGTCTTTACCTTGTGAATTCGTCTGACCGGGCTTTTGGCGATATAATCTTCATCTTCAAGCCAAGCAAAGAAGCTGGAGAAGATGCGCCTCATATTGTCAATGGTTACTTTGCTTGATTGATGTTCTTCTTGATAATCGGATAGATAGGTACGAATGTCCGTTGTACTGATGTGGCAAATAGCCAAAGAGAGTGTAACCAACAATCGCTCAATGGTATTGCGATAGTATGCTAATGTCTTATCCGAACATCCCTCTATCTTTTTGGCTGATATAAAGGAGTTAAGAAGATGTTCATTCTCTTGCGCTTGTTGTTTGGCACAATCGCTCTTTTCAATGATTTCTACATTATGCAGTTCTGATGCAAGCACAGCTTTAAGCCGTGCTATTTGTCGGCAATCCAAGTCACGCTGCATTTTCGCAACTATCGCCTGAATGATGTTCTCTTTCATAATTCTGATAATTTTATCCTTATATATAATATAAGAGACTGCTAAATCAGAATTTAGAGGCAATGGCAAAACAGCTTTATGATTATTGGTTTGTACAATTTGACTTCCCAAATGAAGAGGGGAAGCCGTATAAGTCAAGTGGTGGTAAGATGGTTTGGCATGAGAAACTAAAACGAAATATACCAATAGGATGGAATAATGGAACACTTATAGACATCGCCAATATAACAATGGGGCAATCACCAGACGGTACCAGTTACAACGAAATAGGAGAAGGGGTGCTCTTTTATCAAGGAAGTACAGATTTTGGGATGAGATTCCCATCAGTCAGACAATATACAACGGCACCATCTCGATTTGCAAAGAAAGGTGACATACTAATGAGTGTGCGAGCACCTGTTGGCGCCGTTAATATAGCAAACAATGACTGTTGTATTGGACGAGGTTTATCAGCACTTAATTCAAAAATAGGTTCTACAACGCACTTGTATTATATATTCAATGATTTGAGAATTGCATTTGATCAAAGGAATGCTGCTGGTACAACATTTGGCTCTATTACTAAAGAAGATCTATATAGCCTACCAATTGTTATTCCCGCAAAAGAGGTTATAAGTGCTTTTGACAAGATTTGCTCACCTATGTTTGATAGACAAATGCTTTTAGGTGAAGAGATTGATTCTT
>CAZYXN010000154.1:0-5504 GCA_964651105.1 uncultured Muribaculum sp.
AGGCTTGGCATATTCGTCCGGAAATGCAAACGGAGGCTCCTTTACCACAGGTAAAGAAAGTGAGGATTTGAGCCGCTTGGATAAAAACAGTTAAGGGGCATACGGACGAATAACCGTATGCCCCCGGCTCACTTATATTTTATCGGTAAAAAAGATTATTATGGCAACAATAAAAATCAAGTTCAGGTCCTCTTCGGTCGCAGGCAAAGAGGGCACGTTATGTTATCAAGTGATACACGGGCGGCAGACCCGCCTGATCAGTACGGGGTATAAATTGTACCATTATGAATGGGACAAGGAAACGGGCAAAATCCGCAGCGTGGATGGCAATCCGGAGCGGGAACGCTATCTGGAAGCCTTGCGTTTCCGTATGGAGGAAGACCGGAAACGGTTGAACGGCATTATCCGGAAGCTGGAACAGTCAGGGAAACTGTCTTCCGAACAGGTAGTCCTCGCCTATCACAGTCCGGAAGGACATGACGACTGTTTCTTTGTCTATGCCAGGAAAGTCATCCAACAGACCATACGCATGGGGAAAGAGCGGACATCCGAAGTCTATGCCAGTTCACTGAACAGCTTCATCCGTTTCCGGGGCGAGGCGGGAGATGTACCTTTGGATGCGATGGATTCCGTCATGATGATGGAATATGAGGCTTACCTGAAGCAGAACGGGAAATGCCCGAATACGGTATCTTTTTACATACGAAACTTGCGTACCTTATATAATAGGGCATCGGAGGAAGGATTGGTGGAAAACCGCAATCCGTTCCGCCATGTCCATACGGGAGTTGAGAAGACGGTCAAAAGAGCCGTGTCCTCAGACATCATCGGGCGAATCAAGAATCTGGATTTGGAATTATATCCGGCCCTGGCTTTCGCCCGGGACCTGTTCCTGCTCTGCTTTTATCTTCGCGGCATGTCTTTCGTGGACTTGGCTTTCTTGAAGAAGAAAGACTTGCAAAACGGCGTGCTTGTCTATCGGAGGCACAAGACCGACCAGCAGCTTTGCATCAAATGGGAACAGCCCATGCAGGATATTGTACGGAAATACACCGATCCGGATTCCCCTTACCTTCTTCCAATCATCAAGGTGCCGGGGGAAAAGGAAAGGCGGCAATACCTGAATGCCTCCCATGTGATGAACAAGCGGTTGCAAAAGATTGGCCAGATGGTTGAATGTCCCATCAAACTCACGTTCTACGTCGCGAGGCATGGGTGGGCCAGCATTGCCAAGAGCCAAAATGTGCCCGTGCCAGTCATCAGCGAGGCGTTAGGACATGATTCGGAAGATACGACCCGCATTTATCTGGCCTTGCTGGATTCTTCGGTAGTGGACAAAGCCAACAGCAAGGTCATTCGGTCTATTGGCTGAATAGCATGATTGGAAGAAAAAAATGTTCCGCAAGTTAAGAACTTCCCCTTGAACACGTCCCGTTCAGGGGGATTTTTGTTGGACAAAAGGGTAAATCTCTCTTTAAGAGAGGTTTCGCACGCCGCAAAATTACATAAAATACCGCAAATAGCACAAAATGAAGCCTGAAATTTACGTTTTGGACGAACTTTCCACCGGATTTGTTCGACAAAAGAAGCGGAATTGTTTGACAAATCGAAGCACGTAAATTAGCAAATGACTTATTACCAAATAAATAGAAAGCAAGATACATCTCTTAAAGAGAGATGTACTGTTTAAGACCCGAGAGCGCGATGTATATATTTATAGCGATAGCCTCATTGGAGGCAGAGCTAACCTTTGTATATAAGCGGATTAGGGGGAATGGAAATACAAATCGACAAGAAAACCGTTGGGAAAAGGCTTGGTGGAAGAAAGTGGATTTGTTCGACAAATCGGTGTATCTCTCCGTAAGAGATGTATTTCGCGTGCAAAGTTACACACAATTGTTGGGAAAATGGTGATAAATACCAAAAAAGTTAAGAAATGAATAGTTTCCAATATGTCCTTAAAAAGGATTTGTCGAACAAATGTTTGACAAATTGTAATTATTGCATTTTGTACTTTGTTGGATATTACACAATTATCTCCAATTGCTAAACATGATACATCTCTTACGGAGAGATGTACCGATAAGCAGATATGACTTCGCTCTCATTAAAGTGTGATTGAGGTCATGCAAATATATGAAAATGATAGCATATATGATGCAGGGGAATTTCCCCGAACTTTTAAGCCTATCTATTGTAACTACTTGTGTTTCAAAATACAATAAACACTTGGAGGAGTCAGAAATGTACCCCTTCACCAACTAAGGAGTAAGGCTATCCCTTTACTACATGGACGAAATACAGCCTATAGAAAATGAACTGCACTGGTTTGCCATGCGAGACCTCAAACGCAGACATGCCAAGCTTCCCGCCTACAAGATGTTCGAGAACCTGAAGGTGCAGTGTTTCACTCCTATGGTGCATCGTCTGGTCGTTGTTGGTGGCAAGCGGGTGGATCAGGAGGAACCTTTCATGCAGGACTTGCTTTTCGTGAAAGACACGAGGGAACATCTTGATGCCATTGTGGAAAGTACCCCCAAGCTGCAATACCGTTATAAGCTCGGTGTACAACATACTCCCATCATCGTGCCGGCCGTAGATATGGAACGTTTCATCAAGGCGGTAGAAGCCAGTGATAATCCTAAGTTCTATTCCCCGGACGAAGTGACACCGGAGATGAGAAACCGGAAAATCCGCATCATTGGCGGACAGTTGGACGGATATACGGGCACGTTGATAACCACACGTGGTTCGAAGACCAAAAGGCTGCTGGTGGAACTGCCTACCTTATTGGCTGCCTCCATAGAAGTAGAAGCGGAGTATATTCAGCTAATTAAGTGAGAGCGTGAACCGGTCTAAAGTATTCCCTGACAAACAGGAAAAAATCAATCCCCTTGCGACCGAAAATTAATGCTATTGTAAATTGATTTAATCACAATTCCAATGAACAGGTTCGGCATAGAGCTTGGCAGGTTGATGGAGAATCATCTATCTGACATACTTTTCAGTGAGCGTTCCAATAGAGAGCATATTCATCTGTACCGTGCCGATAATTATTGGGTGGCATTCGAACGTTCCGCTTTTTACCTTTGTCACATCTATGCGAAATCGGTTATTAATGCGATGAAAGTGTTTCGTGTGCCCCTCCCTATCGTTGTGGCGAGTGTAGAGGACAGGGAAATGCCATTTGCCGTGGGTGGCATGGAGTGTATGAAAAGAACATTTGCAGAAAGGATATACAAGACAGGAAAGCCAGTTGGAGGCAAATCATTCAATGAATGGCACTACCAAAACACCATCGTATTTCAAGACACAGGATATAGAAGGGCTTAAACAAAGAAAAATCAGGAATATGAGTATAAATAAAGTATTTTACATCTTGCTCTTTGTCGCAAGTACAGTGACATTGGGCTCGTGCGGTTCTTCCAAGGAAGTTGTTTATTTCCAGGATTTGAGACCCGGAGAGACAGAAATCAAGTTGCCAGAGGTGAAGGCTATCACGGTTAGACCGGAGGATAAGATTTCCATTATCGTCAACAGTCGTGACCCTCAACTGACGGACTTGTTCAACCTGCCTTATGTGTCCAGACAATTGGGGCAGTCTTTAAGAACGAATGGCGTTACGGCTTCAAGCAATCAAGGAGTATCCGCTTATACCGTGGATGCCGAGGGCAAGATAGACTTTCCTGTACTTGGCAAAATATACGTGGCCGGGATGAAACGGGAAGAAATCGCCGAATGTATCAAGAACGAATTGATAAAGGAGAATTTGGTGAAAGACCCTGTTGTGACCGTAGAATTTGCCAATCTCTGCATATCCGTGTTGGGCGAGGTGAACAGTCCGGGACGTTTCGGCATTGACCGGGACAGGCTGACCATACTCGATGCACTCAGCATGGCAGGCGACCTGACCATCTACGGCAACCGTTCCAAGGTGATGGTGTTACGGCAAGAAGGGGATGTGCAACGGGTGTACGGACTGAACCTTACTTCCGGCGAGCACATCTATTCTTCACCCGCCTATTATCTGCAACAGAATGACGTGGTATATGTGGAACCCAACGCGGTAAAAGCCCGTCAATCCACTGTCAACGGTAACAACGTGCGTTCCACATCGTTCTGGATTTCGCTGGCATCTTTGCTGACTTCGGTGGCCATCCTCATTTTTAATTAATCGCGTCCAATCTAAACATCGTATATCGTGGCAACTCAAAACAATATATCCAGACCTAAGCAAGCGGATGACTTTATCCGCATACAAGATTTGTTCTACCTCTGTCTCAACAAGTGGTATTGGTTCGTCATATCGTTGGCAGTGACCGTTGGAGTGGCTGTCGTTTATCTTTTGACCACCCCGCCGGTATATACCCGTTCCGCATCGCTTCTTATCAAAGAGGATTCCAAAGGGAACTCATTGGGTGATGCAGCTGGCCTGATGGGAGATTTCGACCTATTCCAGACCAACACCAACGTGAACAATGAAATACAATCGTTGCAGTCTCCTGCGGTGATGCTTGATGTGGTGAAACGCCTCCACTTAGATGTCAACTATCACACGGACGGTGGGTTTTACAAGAAAGTATTGTACGGTCGGGATTGCCCCTACACGGTGGACTTCAACGATTTGCAAGACAACGAGAGCGTGGCTTTTACCATTAACCCCAGTCGTGACGGGCAAGTACTTCTGACGGATTTTTCTCGTAATGGTGAAGATGTGGCAGGAAATATAACAGCTGCGTTGAATGACACAGTTGATGCCCCTATCGGAAGACTTGTTGTAACAGTTGCGAACGATTCAGCCATTCAGGATGCACCTATTTATGTATCGCGTAGAGGATATCAGGATGCCACAAGCGACTATGCTTCCAACTTGTCTGTTACATTGAATGATGAGAAATCTACCGTCATCAATTTGTCTTTCAAAGACGTGTGCATCCAACGGGCGGAGGATGTGCTGAATACGGTGATAGCCGTCTATAATGAGAACTGGATAAAGGATAAAAACCAAATCGCCGTCAGTACCTCGGCTTTCATCAGCGACCGTCTCGGTGTGATTGAGCAAGAACTCGGCAATGTGGATGAAAACATTTCCTCCTACAAGAGCGAACATCTTCTGCCCGACGTACAGGCTGCGGCCAGCATGTATATGGAGCAAAGCAGCGAGACCAATGCACAAATCCTTGCATTGAACACACAGCTTTCCATGGCGCGGTATATCCGCAACTACCTCACCAATTCCACCAGTAAGAACCAGTTGCTCCCGGCTAATTCGGGTATTGAAAGCCCCGGCATTGAGCAACAAATTGCTAATTACAACACGGCCCAACTTCGCCGGAATGACCTTGTGGCCAACAGTAGTGAACGAAACCCGTTGGTAATCGACATGGATCAGTCATTGGAGAATATGCGCCACGCCATTATCACCTCAATCGACAACCATATCACCACACTGAACACCCAGATACGCTCGTTGCAACAAAGTGAGCGACAGACTACAGCAAGGA
>CAZYXN010000155.1:0-5471 GCA_964651105.1 uncultured Muribaculum sp.
GATGACAACGATTGGGATTATGACCACAGCCTTGAAAATGTATATTTCTTCGGGCCTGAAGTATGGGGCTACGAAAGCAACAAAAAGAGTGCCGATAATGTGGCCGTGTATCAAGTGGCAAAGGGCGATATTGTTGCGGTACCCATGCAGTTCTGGTGTGAGTTCATCCGTAGCTACGATGTGACCACTTTTTATTACACAACTCCAAAGCCGACAGACCAGCAATATTATCCGACTCCTAATGATACTAAAAAAGTAAAGTATTCCGGACCGGAGCTGGTAAGAGGTGTGGACTATGAAGTGGTTGATGAAAATGGCAACATCATTTCACCGGATGCCGATGACGCTTTTTCATTCACATGGAAGAATGCGGAAAAGGGTGTTCAGAATGTTTATATCAAGGCTCTTCCAGGAGCTAAGAGCGGTTCATTCAATTTGCAGACATTCAATCCCAATTCTTCAGTGGAACTGAGCAACCAGGATATCGAAAGCACCATTCAAAATAAGACGGATAAATATGAGGTGCGCGTATTCACCCAGAACTACTATGTTACGATAACAATTAAATAAAACAGGTATTGATTTGCCAAGATAAAAGAGATTTTTAGGTTAATAAGCATTTTTTCTAATGGGTAGTGACAGCAGTGGGACAATTTTGATAATATCTGATATCCCACTGCTTTTTTAATCGAATTAGAAATAGTAAATTCAACGATTGAAACTTAAAGAACTCTAACTGAATAATGCAAAATTGATATGAACAGATTTTTTTCATTGATTTTATTATGCGTAGCTTCAATTGCGTATGGACAGTCGATATGGAACGCTGACCATTTGTCGCGGGTCAAACAGAATATTGATAAACCATATTACAGTGAAGCGTATGCTCAACTGTTAGAAAACGCCGATTCTCTCCTTGATGTCGCTCCTCTTTCGGTAATGATGAAGGAAAAGGTGCCCGGAAGCGGTAACAAGCATGATTACATGAGTCAGGCCAGATACTATTGGCCCGATCCGTCAAAGCCTGACGGACTGCCATATATCAACAGGGACGGTGTATCCAATCCGGAATTGAATAAACTTGATAGGAATCGATTGGGCGATACCGCATCCCGGATCATAACACTTTCGCTTGCATGGTATTTCAGCGGGGATGAAAAATATGCCGGTAAAGCAACAGAGCTTATTCGTGCCTGGTTTCTTGACAAGGCGACCAAGATGAATCCAAATCTGGAATATGCCCAGATGATTCCCGGCCGCAATAACAACAAGGGACGTAGCTTCGGTCTTATTGACAGTTATTCATTTGTGGAAATGCTTGACGCGGTAGCGCTGTTGGAGCAATCCAAGTCTTTTACCGCCAAAGACAGGAAACAATTGAAAAAATGGTTTGGTGAACTGACCCAATGGATGCTGACAAGTCCGCAAGGAATAGAAGAGGCTAATGCGGCAAATAATCATAGTGTGGCATATGATACGCAGATAATCGCATTTTTGATATACGCCGGAAATATCGACAAAGCCAAGGAGATTATAAACTCTATTCCTGAACGACGCATCTTCAAACAGATTGAGCCGGACGGATCACAACCGCATGAATTGCGCCGCACTATAGCATTCCATTATTCACATTATAATCTGGTACATTTCATTGACATAATGACTATGGCTAAGAAACTCGGCATCGATATCGGCAAGCAGACATCGGCTGACGGACGTAACGTTTATAAAGCCGCCGACTTCCTGATTCCCTATGTGGGAAAAAATGCCAAACAGTGGCCTTATCAGCAGATTAACGGAATGAGCGGTACCGTGCAGGATTTATGTCAGACTCTGTATCGTGCAGCCACCTATCTTATCCTTCCTGACGCAGACGCGGATGCCGAAATGATTGCTCGCGCAAAAAAATATCTGGAGGTATATCGTGAAAATAGAATATATAATCCATCTGACAGGTTTAATATTTTGTTCTATGAAGCTACAGATGTTGATAATGCTTACGCATTTGCCATCAGGCAGCTGGATTTTGCTGCGAAGGAAGCAGACAAGGCTCGTAAAAATGAAAATAACGCCAAGAAAAGACGCGTAATACCACGTTCCATAAATAAAGACGGCTCTCTTGCCATGGTCGGTTCGCACGACTGGTGTTCGGGTTTTTTCCCTGGTTCTCTGTGGCAGATTTATGAATATACTAATGATGAGGCATGGCGTCGGCTTGCTATCTCATGGACTTGGCCTATTGAAGATGCGAAATGGCATAAAGGAACTCATGATCTTGGCTTCATGATGAACAACAGTTTTGGAAAAGCGTATGATTTTACTGGAGAAAAATCCTATAAGGATGTCGTTCTTCAAAGCGCGAAGACATTGATTACACGATATAATCCTACAATAAAGAGTATTCGTTCATGGGATCATAATCGTGATAAATGGAAATTCCCGGTTATTATTGATAATATGATGAATCTGGAGATGCTGTTTCGAGCTACTCAGCTTACCGGAGATTCGACATATTGGAATGTAGCTGTCAATCATGCCAACACTACACTTAAAAATCATTTCCGTTCCGATTATTCATCATATCATGTAGTTGACTACGACCCGGAGACAGGCAATGTAAGAGGCAAATGCACTCATCAGGGATATTCCGACGATTCTTATTGGAGCCGTGGACAAGGCTGGGGGCTTTATGGTTTTACCATGTGCTATCGTTTTACCGGAGACAAGAGATATCTGAAGCAGGGCGAGAATATCGCTGATTTCTTCCTCTCGCTGAAGAACATTCCTGGCGACGGAATCCCTTATTGGGATATGAAGATGCCGTCAGTCAATGATTGCACTCCTGAAAATGTTAATGTTGAAGTGCCACGTGATGCCTCTTCGGCAGCGATTATAGCGTCTGGATTATATGAACTATGTACTTATGTCGCTCCAGAAAAGGGTGTTCGTTATAAAGCTTATGCCGATAAGATAGTAAACAGTCTTAATAAGAATTATCAGGCTCGTCCTGGAAGTGACTATGGTTTCTTATTGCTGCATTCTACCGGGCATCATCCCGGAGGGAGCGAGATTGACGTGCCGTTGAACTACGCTGACTATTATTACCTTGAAGCGTTGACACGTAAAAGGAGACTTGATAATATGTAATTGAAAAATAACTTGCAATGGTGAAAAATATCAATCGTCTGGTATCGACGATTTTAGTTGCGGCAAGTGTTGTCGCTTGCCGTAACACTATAACTACAGAACAGCTTCTTCCTGAAGATGCTTTTATCCGCATTGATGGACAAAATCTTATAAAACCCGATGGAACAAAACTATATATTGTCGGAACCAATCTCGGGAATTGGCTTAATCCGGAAGGATATATGTTCGGATTCCGAAAGACAAACTCTCCTCGGTTCATAAATGAGATGTTTTGCGAAATGGTAGGAGAGGAGTTTACTGCAGATTTCTGGAAACATTTTAAAGACAATTATATAACACGCAAAGATATTGAATTTATTGCATCTACCGGAGCAAATACAATTCGTCTTCCGTTTCATTATAAGCTATTTACTGATGAAGATTATATGGGATTGTCATCGGCGCAGGACGGATTTGCTCGTGTTGACAGTGTGGTTGACTGGTGCCGTGACAATAATCTTTATCTGATATTGGACATGCACGATGCGCCAGGCGGTCAGACAGGCGATAATATTGATGACAGTTTCGGCTATCCCTGGCTTTTTGATGATGAATCAGCTCAGCAGAAGTTTTGTGGGATATGGACGAAAATAGCTGCTTATTATAATAATGAGCCGGTAATTCTCGGATATGAGCTTATAAATGAGCCGATCGCTCCATATTTTGAAAATGTCGACGAATTGAATTCAAAACTTGAACCTTTGCATAAACGTGCGGTTGCCGCAATCCGCGAGGTGGATAAAAATCATATCATCCTTTTGGGCGGCACGCAATGGAATGGTAATTTCAAACCTTTTACCGATTGGAAATACGATGACAAAATCATGTATACTTGCCATCGATACGGTTCAGAACCTACTGCTGATGCAATACGTGGTATAATCGAGTTCCGCGATAGTGTGAATCTTCCGATGTATATGGGAGAAATCGGGCATAATACCAATGAGTGGCAAGAGTCATTCTGTAATGTAATGGAAGAAAATAATATCGGTTATACATTCTGGCCTTACAAAAAGA
The DNA here is from genome assembly GCA_964651105.1 of uncultured Muribaculum sp. Lineage (GTDB taxonomy): Bacteria > Bacteroidota > Bacteroidia > Bacteroidales > Muribaculaceae > Muribaculum. The sequence goes on from CAZYXN010000155.1 coordinate 4,204, forward strand.
TAGAAAGCTCTTGCATGATGGGTATTGTCGCTCCAGAGAATTGGGATTCTGTTATCGGATTTTCGGAAGCTCCTCGTGAGACTTACGCTGATATACGTAAAGCCCGTCCGACTCGGGATGTTGCTCGTAAAGCTATGCTTGATTTTGTTGAAAACAGCAAAGTTGAGAATTGTGTGCCGCAAAAAGAATATATTAAGTCGATTAAGCTAAATGTTGATTAGAATATGAAATTGCTATATTCTGCAATTGTTATTTCCCTGTTTACCACAACTGTTTTTGCACAGCAGAGGGAAATCCCGGTCTATAAAGATGAATTAAAACCTATTGAGGAGCGTATTGACGATGCATTGTCAAGAATGACCCTTGAAGAGAAAGTGGGATTGCTTCATGCACAGTCTAAATTCTGCTCCAGAGGAGTTCAGCGATTAGGTATTCCTGAGTTGTGGACTACTGACGGGCCTCATGGAATTCGTCCGGAAGTTCTTTGGGATGAATGGGAACAGGCCGGATGGGGCAATGACTCGTGTGTCGCTTTTCCTGCATTGACTTGTCTTGCCGCGACATGGGATCCTGAAATTTCGTTATTATATGGAAAATCAATCGGCGAGGAAGCCCGGTATCGTGAAAAAGATGTGCTTCTCGGGCCTGGAGTCAATATATACCGTACTCCTTTGAACGGGCGTAATTTTGAATACATGGGGGAAGACCCATATTTAGCCGGCAAGATGGTGGTTCCATATATTAAAGGTGTACAAAGCAATGGTGTGGCTACATGTGTAAAGCATTATGCTTTGAATAATCACGAGGCTAATCGTCATACGACAAATGTGATTATCGATGACCGCACGCTATATGAAATTTACCTTCCTGCATTCAAGTCGGCGGTTATTGATGGCGGCACATGGTCGATAATGGGTTCTTATAATCTGTATAAAAATCAGCATGGGTGTCATAACCAGTATCTGTTGAATGACATTCTTAAAAAAGAATGGGGTTTTGACGGCGCTGTCATTAGTGACTGGGGTGGAACTCATGATACGGATGAGGCGATTGCAAATGGTCTTGATCTTGAATTTGGAAGCTGGACTAACGGACTGTCTAACGGGCGAAGCAACGCATATGACAATTATTATCTTGCAGATCCGTATTTGACTCGTATTAAAGAGGGAAAAGCGGGGACAAAGGAACTTGATGATAAGGCCCGCAGAGTATTGCGATTGATATTCCGCACTTCCATGAAGCAGGGTAAGCCTTTTGGCGCTCTTTGT
>CAZYXN010000156.1:0-5320 GCA_964651105.1 uncultured Muribaculum sp.
GTGGTTCAGCCGCCGGTTCGGCTGTTGCTTATTGTCTTGACATCACGCAGATTGACCCCATAAAATATGATCTGCTGTTTGAACGTTTTCTGAATCCCGACCGTATTTCATTGCCCGATATCGATATCGACTTCGACGACGACGGCCGAGCCGAAGTATTGCGTTACGTGACCGAAAAATATGGCGCGGAAAAGGTTGCCCGTATTATTACATATGGAACCATGGCTGCCAAATCGGCAATCAAAGACGTAGCGAGAATCGAGCAACTTCCCCTCTCGGAAAGCAACCGATTGACCAAACTCATACCCAAACACATGCCGGAGGTCAATGGCAAGGAGCTGAAACCGACATTGAAAAACTGTTATGAATATGTCGACGAGTTCAAAACCGAGTTGAAAAATCCCAACCATCTCGTAGTCGAGACATTAAAATACGCCAAGGAGCTTGAAGGAAACGTCCGTAACACCGGAGTCCATGCATGTGGAGTGATTATCGGCCGTGACGACATCACCGATTGGGTTCCTGTCAGCACCGCTACCGACAAGGACGGGACCAAACTTCTTGTAACCCAATATGAAGGATGTGTCATCGAAGATACCGGCTTGATTAAAATGGACTTTCTGGGACTGAAGACCCTGTCGATAATCAAAGAAGCCCTGGCAAATATCAAACTTACCAGAGGCATTGACGTGGATATTGACAATATACCCATTGACGACAAAAAAACTTACGAACTGTATTGTGCGGGAAGAACCACCGGGACATTTCAGTTTGAGTCGGCAGGTATGCAGAAATACCTCCGCGAGCTCCAGCCATCGGTATTTGAAGACCTCATCGCGATGAACGCCCTTTACCGACCGGGGCCTATGGATTATATTCCTGACTTCATCGCCCGCAAGCATGGAAAGTCGCCGATTGTCTATGACATTCCTATAATGGAGCAATATCTTAAAGACACTTACGGCGTGACCGTTTATCAGGAACAGGTGATGCTTCTGTCTCGACTGCTTGCCAATTTCACCCGTGGCGAGAGCGATACCCTTCGAAAAGCGATGGGTAAAAAACTTATAGACAAAATGAACGCTCTCAAGGCGAAATTTCTTGAAGGCGGACAAAAAAACGGGCATGATCCGAAAGTTCTTGAAAAAATATGGGCCGATTGGGAAAAGTTTGCATCATACGCCTTCAACAAGAGCCACGCCACTTGCTATTCCTGGGTGGCATTCCAGACTGCTTACCTCAAGGCCAATTATCCTGCTGAATATATGGCGGCCGTATTGAGCCGGAATCTTGCCGACATAACAAAACTCACCACCTTTATGGATGAGTGCAAAGCCATGCACATCAATGTAAAGGGGCCTGATGTCAACGAATCATATGCGGCGTTCAGTGTCAACAAAGAGGGCGAGATACGTCTTGGTATGGCTGCGATAAAAGGTATCGGTGTCAATGTGGTCAATGAGATTGTTCGCGCAAGAAATAACGGCGGTTCTTTCAAGGATATATATGACTTCGTGGAACGTGTCGACCGAAGCGCTATCAACCGCCGTGTCATGGAAAACCTCGCCCTTGCGGGAGCGTTTGACTGCTTTACCGATTTCAAACGTGAGGATTATTTCAGCACAAATGCCAAAGACGAGTCTTTTGCTGAATTGCTTGTGCGTTATGGACAAAATTATCAGAACGACAAAAGCAAAAATGAAAACTCCCTCTTCGGAGGTTTCGACGACGAACTTACCACCGCCGGACGCCCGCAGGTAAAACCCGCCCTTCCATGGGTCAATATAGTGAAACTCGAAAAAGAACGAGACCTGATAGGCATGTATCTTTCCGGACATCCTCTTGATCCGTATTATATCGAACTGAACTACGGCTGCTCGATGAATCTCAAAGATTTCGAGGAAGAGCCGCCGGTTGAGGGCAGAGAGATAACAATCGGAGGCAGAGTTACTGACTTTACAAAAAAAATGGGAAAGTCTGGATATTTCGGCATTCTGAAAATTGAAGACTACACTGCGTCAGCCGAATTTATGCTATTCGGAAAAGACTTCATAAATTTCAGTCCATTCGGTATTCCCGACACATCCATAATAATCCGAGGAAAATATGGCCGGCGATTTGCCAACAGTGACCTGCGTTTCCAGATTACCAATATATCTCTCCTTGAAGATATCAAAGGAAAGCTCGTAAGCGGAATAACGTTAAGCCTTAATGCCGACAACATAAACGAAGCCTTCCACTCCATGATAAAAACATTCATAGCCTCTCAGGAGGATGGATCGCCTGTCGATTTGAATTTCCACATTCATGATTCGTCGCTCAACCGCACGGTTAAGCTGTCCTCCAATAAGAAAATTCCGGTCTCCCGGAAATTACTGAATTCTTTGGCGGATATGAACATCGACTTTGAAGTAAGCAGAGTTTAGAAAATATTTTTGTAAAGAAACAATAACTTTGTTAAATTTGCCCCAAATTAATTTATATACAGATATGGCAATAAAATTTACCGACGAAAACGTCAACGAGATTATTGAATCAGGCAAGCCTGTGCTGATTGATTGTTGGGCGACCTGGTGTGGCCCGTGTGTGAGAATGAGCCCCATTATTGACGAGGTGGCTGAAGAGCTCGGAGAGAAAGCAGCCATCGGCAAATACAATATCGATGAGCAGAATGATCTCACAGCTCAATACCGCATAATGTCAATCCCCACTATTCTTATTTTCAAGGATGGCAAATTGGTGGAGCGCCTTGCCGGCTCACAGCCTAAGGCAACTCTTCTTGAAAAGATGAACGCGCTTCTCTAAAATAATGATCGAAAACAATAAGAGCCGCTTAAAGCGGCTCTTATTGTTTTCATCTCTGTCTGCAATGTTTATTTGACAATCAGAAGGTAATAATTTTTCTTGCCTTTCTGCACCAATATATATTTGTCGTTCAACAAATCGGCGGTGGTAGCCGGAAGGTTTATGTCGGTCACCTTTGTCTTATTGATTGACAATCCGTTTTGCTGGGCAAGTTTTCGAAGCTCGCCTTTACTCGGAAATATTTTGGCTTTATCGGTAAGCAATACCGCCCAATTGACATCTCCGTTAAGATCGGCACGGTCAATTTCATGCTTCTCTACCCCTTCAAATACATCGAGCAACGTCTGTTCGTCAAGAGTGCGCAGTTTGTCGGCGGCTTTGTTGCTGAAAAGGATTTCCGAAGCTTCAACAGCCGCTTCATAATCTTCAAGAGAGTGTACCATTACGGTCACCTCTTTGGCAAGACGCTTCTGCAATGGACGCAACCCGGGATCCTTGGCTTGCTCGGCCTCAAGCTCGGCAATTTCTTCCTGGGTAAGGAATGTGAAAATTTTGATATAACGTGCCGCATCTTCATCCGACACATTCAGCCAGAACTGATAAAATTTATAGGGTGAAGTGTAGCGGCGGTCAAGCCATACATTGCCGCTCTCGGTCTTACCGAATTTTGTTCCGTCGGCTTTCGTAATAAGAGGGCACGTAAGAGCGTAAGCCTCGTTATCGTTGCCGAGAGTTCGGCGTATAAGTTCGGTTCCAGTTGTCATATTTCCCCACTGGTCACTGCCTCCCACCTGAAGACGGCACCCTTTTGTCTCATACAGATGCAGGAAGTCATAACCTTGAAGCAATTGATAAGTGAATTCGGTAAATGACAGGCCGTCACGTGCCTCCCCGTTAAGACGCTTCTTGACCGAATCCTTCGCCATCATATAATTGACTGTTATATGCTTGCCGATGGTGCGTGCGAAATCGAGAAATGTGAAATCCTTCATCCAGTCATAATTGTTGACCAGTTCGGCACGGTTGGGAGCGTCCGATTCAAAATCAAGAAATCGGGAAAGCTGCTTTTTGATAGCCTCTTGATTATGACGTAACGTAGCCTCGTCAAGCAGATTGCGTTCAGCCGACTTTCCCGACGGGTCTCCAATCATGCCTGTAGCGCCGCCGACAAGCGCGATTGGCTTGTGGCCGCAACGTTGGAAATGACGTAAAATCATGACTCCGCACAAGTGACCGATATGAAGGGAATCGGCAGTAGGGTCAATACCAAGGTATCCTGTCACACTCTCTTTTGCAAGAGCTTCTTCTGTACCTGGAATCATTGAATGGAGCATTCCGCGCCATTTCAGTTCTTCAACGAAATTCATCTAAGTATCTGTTTTTTGAATATATTCCGGTGCAAATTTACTCATTTCCCTCGACAAAGTTCCTCAATAGCCGAGAAAAACTTAAATTTGCGCCATGGAAGAGCCATTAATCAGTCTCAATAGCGATTGTTTGCGCTATATAGGAGTGTCAATAGACAACCCTCATCACGCCGTGATTCCTGCCGGAGTCACAGTTGTCATCGGGCCTAACGGCAGCGGAAAGTCTACGTTAGGACGCATTATCGAAAAAGGATGGAACATAGCCACCAACAGCATATCCTCTCCCCGAGGAAAACTGAATACAAAATTCATCGAGTTTAACGACATACACTCTCTTACCGGAGCGAAAGCCGAATATTACCAGCAGCGCCACGAAGCGACCATGAATGACGAGGTGCCCACAGTCAGAGAGGTTTTCGGCGAGAAAATAGATTCCATGGAATGGAACCTGTTTTGCTCGCGTTTGCGCCTTGAAGGAGTCGAAGACAAGCGTCTTAATTTCCTCTCAAGCGGCGAGCTCAGAAAACTGCTGATTATAAACATCATCCTTGACAGCCCCGACCTGCTCATCCTTGACAATCCTTACATAGGGCTTGACGCGGCCTCGCGTAAATTGCTCGATGAGATGATTGACACTATTTCCTGCCGTGGCATATCCGTAATAATGCTGCTATGTAATCCTGGAGAGATTCCAAGCTTCGCGTCAACAATAATCCCCATACGTAATCTTTCGATTGGACAACCGATAAAATGCGCCGGAGAGATGGATGCGATACGAGCATCCATGATGTCGCTTATGGACTTTGCCGTAGACCTCGATACAGTGCCGCAACCTTGGGAAAAACCGATTCCCCACAAGATTACATTGCAGATGAACAAGTGCAATGTGAAATACGGAAACAAACAGATTATAAAAGACGAGTCCTGGGTTATTGAAAATGGCGAGTGCTGGGCTCTCGCAGGCCCCAACGGATGCGGCAAATCCGTATTGTTGAGTCTGGTAAGCGCCGATAATCCACAGGCCTATTCTAACGACATCATTATTTTCGACCATCGCAGAGGCTCAGGCGAATCAATATGGGACATCAAGAAACATATCGGATACGTATCGCCGGAAATGCATCTGTACTTCAAATTCAATGGAACTG
>CAZYXN010000157.1:0-5201 GCA_964651105.1 uncultured Muribaculum sp.
CTTTGATGCGGTCAAGGCCGGTTACAAGGCATACCTGATGCCAATGGAGGATATCGTAAATTGTCTCAGACTTAAAGACATCCCAACTCCGGCCATGATGACTTATAACAAGATTCTGCGCGCACAGCTGCTGGCAATATATGATATCATGCTGTTTCCTGTGAAAAGAGAGGAAGCTACAGCTTTTTTCGACCTTATAAACACACTGCATGAGAAGACATCCATCATCATTACAACCAATAAGGCACCTACGGAATGGGTAGAAACATTGAATGATGAAATCCTTGCCAGCGCTCTGCTTGACAGGCTGCTTTATCGATGTGAAGTCATCAAGTTCACCGGCAGTAGCTACCGGTTAGAAAACAGGCAGACGATTTTCAAGACTACAACAGGAACGGGAAACGAACTTATGAAGCCTTAGTTACCGGTGTATTCTGTGGCATATTTAACTTTTCTAAAAAAAGGCACAAGAAAATTTGCAAATTACACAACCGATAGGAAAAGTCAGGGTATCCAAAAACTGGTTACTTTTGAATACCCAATAATATCTCACGTAAGGTTGCAATAGCTTACATGGTCTGTAAAAATCGAATTCCTCTTGAATCATTTTACAAAAGTAGCAATTTCGTGTTGATTACTAAGTAAAAAGAGGTAAATGAAACATAGAAACGACTGCGCATAATGACAAAGTCGTTTCTATGATAGGTTATATTACGTTACGACTGTAATGATTCTATTTGACATTATTCGTTAGCCATTCCTTAGCCACTTCTGTTAGTCGGTATTGTTGTTTGGGGTGCTTCGGTTGATTTGGATAAAGCCGTTCAATCAATCCTTCTTGCAATGCTGGGGTAATATATCTCTCACGAAAATACTTTAAGTCTTTAATATCGCATACATCCGCCATATTCCTCATTGTCATGTAAGAATCTTCCATTTTTTGAATGAGGAATTCCACTTGAGGGGTACTTGAGGGGTGCTTAGGGGGTACTTGCCCTCCTCTGTTATCTTTTTGTCCTCTTTATCATTCTCTATGATATCGGATTTGAAATCAGGTCGTTTGAATGTGATAGTAACAAAACCTCCATCCGAAGACCATGTGGGAGTTTCCACACCTTGCGCCTGGCAAGCATCCATGATACGCCTTGCACCGCTACCCCAGTTTCCCAGATAAGTCATTCGATAAAGTGCTTCCGCCACTTTCAAGTTATGAGGGAATGACTCGTGAGGATCTTTTATGTTTTCAGGTGTTATCTGAGGTGGAAATATGCCTGGACTTGCAATCTCTATACGATCATCATAAATTGCAAGACTGATAGTCAGATTATGCCTCTCCCAATGACGGTGGCAAAGGGCATTGATAAGAGCCTCGCGCAACGCATGATAAGGCACTTCAAGATGTTCCTCCCGTTCCAAACTATGATTGGTGATTCTACCGCTAAGAGATAGATGCTTGAAACAAAATGATACTCCAGCATCTAAAAGTTGAAAGAGGTTACCTTCGGCACGTTGATTATCACGGAACATATTTTTATTCGTACCTACAAACCGCGCCATTCTTAACGTGAACTGCGGATATTCGTCTATGTTATTAGAAAAGAGCAAGACCGCCCCATTTGTCGGCACGCCATTCTTAAGCAACTTCCATTTTGATAAAATATCTCCTATCGGCTCATACAATGCAGATTCCGGAATGCGCCCGCCATCAATACCTCGACGGATGCAATTACGAATCAGGTCTTCATCAAGGTCTGCCAATGCTACACCGTCAGCAGCCAACCTTTCCCACGCATACAACTGAGGTTGATGCGCACGAATACGCTCGTCATACATATCTTGTGGCATCACTTTCGTGGTGCTCTCAACTTTGTAATAGGGGCAACCGTGGAATGTATGCGGACGCTCGCCCCATACCCAACCATCAAAGTGCATGGCTATAACTTTGTTTCTCGGATATTCCAGTACATCAACATACGCTACTCGCACATCTACAGCAGGTTCCAACCCAGTCAAAGCCTGAGCGTTCTCTTGTTGCGTTTTGTCAGTTATCTCTTGGCTTATTATCTTTACATTATTGGCTTAGCTGGATAGAATCCCGGCCTTCCACTTTCCGAAAATTCAATATAATGAATATTTGACAAAATTTCACGCTCTTCCTCGTTTGGAGATTTGTTGTCAATTATAATGAGTTGATAATTTTTTATATTATCATTACAGTAGCGGAAAAACTTGTTTTGTGTAGTTTCCTCTGGCTTTAGACTTACATCAGAAAAATGAGCCGTAATAGGAGAATCTATGATAAGTGTTCTTGTGAAAGGAATATCGTGCAGGATACAATATTCTACAAGAGTCATTAGTATTGCAGTACAAGTTACTCCTCTAGTCCCTTTTCCGCAGGATAAGCGTGGTTTTCCTCCAAGAATAAAATCAAAGGTTTGCTCATCAAAAACAACAGTTTGAGAATCTCCGACTTCCCAACCTGCCAGTTTCTTCTGTAGCAAATCGCAAAATTCGTCTTTAATATTAGTTTCTCTGATATAGCGCGATGCTACTTGTCCAACTTTTTTCAATTCATCTGCTAAACGTTTATAGTCTGCGCGAAGTCTTTGCGTTTCTTCCTGTAAATCTGTCAAACGAGTCTTTGACTCAATATTGGCCTGATAACGTTCTAAAATGGAACGTATATTGCCAATCTGAATCTCAATAGTTTTAATTTCCTCAAAAAGAGACAGTTTTTCGCTATGTATCTTATCAATCTCCAACTTTAAATTTGACAGTTCCTCCTCTTTAACCGTGATTAACTGCTCTGATTCAGCCTTTCTCTGTAATATCGCCTCGTATTCTGCTTTTAGCGACTCTGCGAATCCTGCTTCAGTAAAGTGCTTAGGGTCAAGGTGGGATTTACACAATGGGCAAATTGCATTATCTCCAAGTGCCTCAAAAATTTGGTGTCCTTGATAGAGAAAGTCATATCGTTCAATATCCAAAGTATAGTGTTGATTTAAGAGCTTTATGCGAGATAAAAAAGCCTCAACAAACATTTGCTTTGACATCAACTTACTTCGCCTTTTTTCAAGCTCATTCCGTTTCTGATATAGATCATTCAATGTGCTGTCTGTTTTAGCTAATTCTGTCTTGTACTGTTTTACAAAGGCCTCGTCCGTGAAATCTGCATAATTGACATCACCTATTTTGAAGATCAACTCTTCTTTCTGTTTAATAACATCATTAAGAAGTTCCATTTTTCCATGAATCTTCGCCCTTTGAATATCTTTTTTGTCTTCGGGCTCAAAATTCGAATCATCCTCCCCTGATGTTAATAAATAAATAAGACTTTTTTCTCTTGTAGCCTCAGCAAATTGGCTAGTGGGATTAAAAATAGGCGTCTCTGCAATTACTCTATTTTCGCTGGCTAAAATAAGATGTCTAATAGTACTAAATGATAATTGGGCTTTATCGGTTGCACTCTTCTTTACCTCAACTTTATTATCGTAGCCAATTAAGCGAAGAAGAAAATCGGAATAGGCATTCTTCTTGCTCACAGTACTATATTCATCGCTTCTAATTTCAGGGTCAGAAAAAGACGTGTATTTTACTGGCTTGACATATACCGATTTGCTATTCAATTTTCGTTGAATAGTATATGGTTCATCATTTTCATATTTAGCTATTTCCAAATAGAAGCAATCATATCCTTTTCCCTCGGGAACCATTTGGGGATTTGTTCCATCCTTAGATCGATTCTTTTTCCCAAGCAAAAATTCTATAAGATGAAGAACATGAGTCTTGCCTGTTTCTGATTTTCCAAAAATTAGATTACATCTTTTCTCGAAATCGATTCGTGAATCGGGAACTCCTTTACCGGTTGCAATAAGGGCTGTTATGTAAAATCCATTATTCTTCATCGTCATAACTGTTTAGCAAATACTCATTTTCAAACTCACTTCCCCATAAATCTACGGCAGGAGAGAGCTTAGATAAAATATATAAATCATCTTCATCATGGAAAATTGAATCAACTTCTTTAATCGCTTGAGATAATTTTTCTTTATATGATCCAGTAAGTAGATTAAAACAATTCTTGCCCAATTCATTAACAGAGAAACGGAAACCTGTTGGAGTATTATGGCATTCCAATAGACCCTTACTTAACAAAAGGTGAATAGCAGGATGCATAACCATTTTGATCCCAATATAATTATTGAATCGATATGGCAAATCTGGATGGGTACTAATTTTTGAGCTATCTAAATCTGAGATATGTATTGATAAATAAGAATAGGCTCGCAATCTCTCTTCTGAGAATTGGAGTGAACAATTCGACATGATTGCAAGGAATCTCATTGCAATATCGAAAGTGCTATTTAGAATCTTTACTGCTTCCATATTAATTTATTATCGTTTGATAAATGGTAGCAAACGCCTATCTTTTCTCCAGAGCTAATTTCTCCGCTAATTACTCTGTCTGCTTTTGGAGAGAAAGTTGTTGCCTCTTTTATTACAGCTTTATTTCTCGCTAGAGCATTGGGAAAGAAATCCTCATAGGTATCAGCAACATGATATTCCATATCTTTTTTAAATTCGCCAAATTCGTCAGTATCTCCGGGAGCATTTTCTTCGCTCATTTTTCGCAATGATTCCGATATCCAAAAACAATTACGTGCTCTATCAAAATGATGAGCATAAGAAGAATGTGAAACATTCTCAATCGTTATTGACTTTGCCTCCTCTGAATCATTATAAGCATCAACCAAATGATTTATATAATTAGATTCTTGAACTTGTACCGTATCTGGTGGAGTTATTGGCATTCTGGAAATTAACTCTTTCCTAATTCCGAAGTATTGTGCATACAGATGCTTATTCTCACGCAACTTAGTTAAGAAATCATCTGGAGAAATATACTTAAAGATAGAAAAGTCTAAAGAATCAATGAAGGCTGATAGTTCCGAATTCATAGGGATTGTTTTTCCTTTTATTATATTCTTAGAATAGCTACCCCAATTTGATTTAATGGCCTCTTTAAGGTTGTTACTATTTGTATATGATCTTATTAAGCCCGAGGTAAGATTCTTTGGAGCTAAAATAAAATACGACTTAGGAAGAGGTATTACTCCATTGAATATATGATATAGAATTTTACAAACTTCGGGATATACCACTGATGGAGTTAAACTGTTTTCGTAATGTTTACATTGATA
>CAZYXN010000158.1:0-5180 GCA_964651105.1 uncultured Muribaculum sp.
TTGTCCGAATAGGCGGAGTCTATGACAGTACTATTCACACGGAAGTCAATACAGATTTCCGTGTGTCTCTCTTGCGAATGCGCAACACCTACACCAAACAGCAAGAGAATCAGCGTTATACAATATTTCTTAATGCGCATAAATCATATTTTGAGTTCACTTCTCTTTGGAAGAGTGATTTATGCAGTTCTCATCCGTTGATTACGAGCAGGTTATTTGAATGGGTATAATGTGTTTTGCTCAACAATCCATATTGCCTCTAAACAAAATCAGATTCACGCATAACTTTTTTAGTGTAATTTGGTGCTAATTGCCGAAAAATGTGTAATTTTGCAACGGTAATCATTTCTCTTCCAAAGAGATAAGTTTTCTCTTCCAAAGAGACCTTTCATTTGCTCAACAATCCTCCACTTACAGCGATTTCAATATCATACTGTTCGCTTTGTCTATTGCCATTGTGTCCAATGATGCGAGATAGATGCGAGTAGTAGCTTCTGAATCGTGTCCCATTCCCTCACTGATTACCGACAGCGGTACATTCTTGCTCTTGGCTATGCTTGCCCAAGCGTGACGGGCAACATAGAGGGTGAGCGATACGGATAATCCGAGTCCCTTACCAATGATTTTCAGACAACGGTTGATGTTATGGGCTGCATAGATGTATTGCTTGCGCTCGTCTATATCACTGAATGGCTTGATAATGGGCAATAAGTAGTTGGATTGTGAAGTGTCGTATTTATCTACAATCTCCTGCATACATTTCTCCCATTTGATGAAGAGTTGTTGTCCCGTCTTGCGTCTGCGATAGGATAGCACGCCATTCTGCAAATCCTTTTTTCGTAGGTATGCCATATCCACGAATGACATACCACGAGTATAGAAACTTATGAGAAACATATCTCTGGCGAAATCAAAGGTGGGATTCATTGAGAAGTCCATCTCCTTGATTCGCTTGATGACTTTCAAGGGTACTGCTCGCTTGACAGTCTTATCCACGCCTGTATAGACGTGCTTGAACGGGAATCGCTGCGAGGTCAATTCCTTTTCTACAGCACGATTATACACACCCCGAAGATTGCGCATATAGAATGATGATGAGTTAGGACTTACTCCATTATTCTTCAAATAGGCTTCGTATGCCATCATCATATCGGAGTCCAAATCATCCAATGGCACATCTCTGTCCTCTCGGAAGCGTTTGAAACTACATAGGGTTGCAGCGTATGTTTCCGATGTGCGAATCTTGCCCAATGTTTTCAGATTGGTGATAACACTCTCCATAAACGAGAAGAGATAATTTTCAGGGTTATCCGTTACAAACTCCGCTATCACATCATCGGCAGTGTAATCACAACCGCTGTGCTCAAAATTTGCAATAACCTTTTGGAAATGCTTTAAATCCGTTCGGATTTTATCGCCAATCTCCGATAGATAGCGTTTTCTATTCTCGTTGAACTTGGGTAATACCACCTCCGATAAGTGGCTGCTCCACTCATAGCCGTAGAGACGGTAGCCCGTCTTTTGCTGACGGGCTACACGATTATGGATTACTTGATAGAAAATTGAGCCTTGTCCGCCATCAACCGTTGATGGGCGGAACTTAATCTTTACTGTTGCCATATTACAATCAGGGTTTTGATTTATTATGATTAACTTTACTATTATCCTGCTTGTTTTTAATGGACTTGGCTTTGCTCTCCTGCTCCTTTGCAGCCTGCTCTTTAAGGCGTGCTTGCTCAGCAAGGGCTGCTTGCTTACGAACAGCCTCTTCGTATGTCTCCACATCCTCACGTATCTGTTCAATCTTTTGGGTATCTCTGTTGAGTTCAAAGATGTCCTCCAATGTTGCTATATGTTCTGCCGAGGCATCGCCTTTCATTTTGATGTAGCGGTATTTGAGAGCATCATCATCCCTTTGGACATTCGGTCTTGACAAATGGTATATTGCCGATGCTCCTGCTGCCAAGAGGATGACAAACATTGACAGAAGAATCCAAGATTCTTTCGTGTAAAGCACAAACGAGTGACGTTTCTCGTCAATATTGTGCTTAACCTTTATCTCATCCATCTTGTCGATAGCCTCTGTAAGCTGTTGTTTTACGCCTTCAAAATCAGGATGTTCCTTTTTAACCAAGACATCCATCTGATTGAATATTCTCGCATAATCATTGAATATTGCTTTGACGAACTTTGTCAATTTTGCATTCGTTTCTTGAAGATGTTCCTTGTTGCAATTATCAACGGCAGTCTTTATCTCCTGTACTAATGCTGTGTTATCCTCATTGCGAACAATGGGATTAACGTCACTTGTTTTAGCCTTCTGCAATTCAATTATACCGGCTTCTATTCTCTCCATACATCCGTAGATGCCTTCCATAAACGACTCATTGTCGTTGTGGTTAAAGTTTTTATTACTCATATCAATGTTGCTTTAAGTTTGAAAAAATTGTTTGTTTAGAATCTTATTCCTCGATTCTTTTTCTTGTCTTTCTTCTTTTGTTTCTGCCAAGAAGGTACTTGCTCATCCTCCGGTGGAGTATCTGGAATATTCAGCAAGCCTAATCCATTGCTTTCGATAAGACTCTCCGTAACGCTATTGTTTTGCTCTGATTCTTGTCTTATCGGTGGCTGTTTAGGCTCGATTTCATTCTGCGATTTCGGCATATCCCAACTTAATTGTTCGTTAAGTTTTGAATAACTGAACTGCCTGCTGACATCTGAGGCCTTGAAAGTAAGCCCGTTCTTTATAAATCGTATCCCTTGAATATCATCCACAGCACGTGTATTCTTTCGCCTAAACGCAAACTCCAAGTGAATACCACTGCGTTTCAACTCCTCATTAAAATCCTCCCAAGTTCTACTTCGTTTCAATGCAGCCTTAACTGCATTATGAATCTCATACTTCACCCGTTCTGGTTCGTGGAGTTTCTGCACATTAGTCTTGCTCTTATCCTCTGCGTAGGTCAATCCGTATTTATCTTTCAGTTTCTTCGTGGCAATCTCATTACGCTTAAAATCGTTTTGCGAAGAGATTACTTTGCCATCGTAGTTGATACGATTATATACCAAATGACAATGCGGATTGTCGGTGTCATGATGCCTTACCAAGAGGAACTGAGTATTCCTAATGCCTGTTAACTCCATATACTCCAAAGCGATTTTAGCCATAAACTCATCGGTTAATCGTGGTGCATCTTCTCTCTTAAAGCTCAATGCTATGTGTCCTAACGGTTGCTTAATCTTCGGATTTAAGAGACACTGACAGTTGAAACTATCAATCATCTCCTTGTTTGTTCCGAGCAGAACACCGTCAGATTCAAGGATTTCGGCATTGTCCTTTCCCATTACATAGCGTATGCAACCACCAAAGGATTTTCCCTTCTTGATTTTACCAATCATCTGCACCTCCTTTCCGTTGCTCTGTAATCGCTTAATACCTCTTTCAACTTGACAAGCAGTTCCATCACGACATTCTTTGTGCGATAGAAACCTGTCTGATGCGACAACTTTGTAAGTTGATTGAGGTTGTTTGCCATACCTGTAAGGTTGCGGATTATGGCAGCATCCTCAGCCGAATGTTTGGCTATTATTCGAGCATCAAACGCTGAATCTCTTATGTACTCGGCAAGGGTGCGGTTGGCGTTCTTGCTTCGGCGACGCAACATCTCATAGTCGGGCTTTGAGAATTTCACCGTTACCGACTTTGTAAGTCGTTTCAGAGTGCTTACCTGTGGTCTGCCTCTGGGCTTGGATTTGTTTGTTTTCTTATAATTCATCGTTGTTCTTTTTACTTGATTATTGTTTTTCAATTTGGCTTTTCACAATCTGCGACCATCGGGAGCGGATTGCCTCCACTTGGGAGTGGAGCGAGGTTTTTCGGGTGCAAGGGCGGCTTGTCCGACATTTTTCGGCATCCCGAAAGATAACCTCGCTACACCCCAAGACTGAGGTCTTGCTGCGTCCACCGTCATTGACGGTTTTTGATAGTTCAAACTGCTTTTTCAGCCTCGATTAGCAACTGCTCACTGTCATAAGTGACCAACAGACTGTGGTCTGTACTTCAGGCTTTCGAGACTGCGAGAAAGCCGTAATGCAGTCCCTCCAGAATGCCGTCCTTCGGTAGAGCTGGCATTACGGCATGCAGCCCTACTTTACATCCCTTTCCAATGCTCGAAATCATCGGCATATAGTTCGATGTGATGGCGAACGATGTTCTCCAATAGTCCCGACATACTCATTCTATCCTCACCGATTTTGCAGGCGAACTTGTCGAGCATCTTTCGCAACTTACCACTGATGAATACCGGCTTGCGGTCTTCAATCTTGTAAGGTCGCATAAAGGTGTTGCGATACTCTTCCAATGAGAGTTTGCGTTGTTTGCTGCTTACTCTGCGTTGGATGGTTGGGGCTGATGGCTCTTCCTCGGTAACATTGGTAGGTGGAACTTCATCAACATCCTCTGTAACGGGAGGTGCTGCTTCCGTTTGGGCTTGTTTTAATTCTGATGGAAGAGGATGTGGCTTGATGTTTTCAATTGAGAAATTCTCCAATGCGGCATCAATACTTTTCTTTCGGCTCTCTTCTGTTTGCGAGTTCTGCTCGGAAAAATCCAAGCCTGTCATTTTTTGCAACTCGGCTTTACTCAAAGTTTCTTTTTTACTCATTTTTGAAATGGTTTTATAAGTTCAACATATGGTCATTGTGCACAATCTTGACCGATTATCTGCTGCAAAGAAAATGTGCATACAATTCTACCACAACTAATTAGGTCTATGTAGGCAATTATGAATTGTATTGCTTTTCAGCGTGATTTGTAAGCAGTGCCGACTGCATAATTCTTCCCGACTTGAACGGGGTATGATGGATTAAGGCGAAATGCTTAATTGAGGAAATTAAGGACTTAAATACGATAGCGGATAGACGGACAGCCTATGTATCGGGAGTTGGTCTATCCGCTATACTGCTGTCATAGAATTAGCAATTGTCCGTTTCGACTGTTTGATGCAGAAGTTTGTCAGACTGATAGGCATCGGTCTGACAAACGACAATTTAGCGGACAAGATCCGAAACGGATAGCCGTTTAGGGATGCTCTTATATAATATGGATTACAATGTGATGTATGCTAACAAAGGTAGAATTGAAACACCTATAAAGATCTAAGAGTGCCACGAACTGTGCC
>CAZYXN010000159.1:0-5172 GCA_964651105.1 uncultured Muribaculum sp.
TTATACTGAATCTCTTAGAAAAATCACTGATACTAAAAAATAATTAGTATCTTTGTAAAGAAAATAGGCATGTGAAAGATGTAAACAGATGGGAAAGATAATATAATGAAAAATCTTCAACTACTAAGAATATGATCAATAAATGGACACGAGAAGAAACAATAGTCGCATTCAATGTCTATTGTAAAATCCCGTTTAAGGATAGCAATAAAAACCATTCACTAATTATTGAATATGCAAAGTTAATCGGAAGGAGTCCAAGTGCGCTCAATATGAAAGTAGGAAATTTGGGACGACTTGATCCTAAATTAAAAGCACAAGGGATAGTTGGACTGACACATGGTGCAAAGATGGAGGAGGACGTGTGGGCCGATTTCTACAAAGATCCTGATAATTTTGCTTATGAGAGTGAATGTATTATAGCAAAATTGAGACACTTAAGCATTGAACAAACTGTTGAAATAGATAACAACATATTTCCTGCAGGTGAAGAACGGATGTCTTATATTAAACGGAGAGTAAATCAAAAGTTCTTTCATGACATTGTTATGAGTACGTATGATTACCAATGTTGTATTTCTGGTATTCGAAGTATGGAAGTATTAGAGGCATGTCATATTCTAAATTGGTGTGAAGATACCACCAATAGATGCAATCCTGAAAATGGTTTGTGTATGAACGTGCTCTTTCATAAAGCATACGATAGTTGTTTAATAGGCATTACCCCTGATTATGATGTTGTTGTTTCTGACGAAATGTTTGAACA
Source organism: uncultured Muribaculum sp. (assembly GCA_964651105.1). GTDB lineage: Bacteria > Bacteroidota > Bacteroidia > Bacteroidales > Muribaculaceae > Muribaculum. Next base: position 767 of record CAZYXN010000159.1, read on the forward strand.
AACGACAGAAGAAAAATTTCGGAAATATCTTGAGAGTGTGAATAATCAAAAGATAATTCTTCCAAAGCGTTTTTCTCCCAACAAGACATTCTTAGATATTCATTATCAGAAATTCCTTAATCATTAGATGTATGGAGGAGCAGTTTGCTTATTGGCATTTTATTGAGAAATACCACCCTAATTTCTCGTCTGATGATAGAGTCCTTATGGCTGATATTATGTTTAGATATCTTGATGGAGATACAGTCTATGAAGAAGACATGGATTGGTTAGAAAGCATGGGGACAAAACATGACGTACTGCAAGAATTGATAGATTTGGAGACTAAATTATTTGCTGAGGCGTTGGAATCTTTATATAAACGCATTCTTTTTAGGGCGGATAAACTTGATTTGTATTATACAAAATGACATATAAAAATTTATTGCTGTCCGCTAAAAGTTTTTTTGAGAAATAAAAAATTGGACTGAAATCCTTGCTTGGAATTCAGCCCTTTTAGTTACCTTTGTTTTTGCAATTAAAACCAGATAACCATGGGCAAAGGTACACATTTTATCGGACAGCCGATGTATGGTCAGCTTATAAATTTGCTTGACAAGGGAGAAATTCTCAGATTTAGCAGTGAGAACGGCGGAGAACGCTACGTGAGGCATTTTGATGCCTGGCAGCATCTTGTCGTGATGCTGTATGCGGTGATCAGGCGTTTCGATTCTCTGCGGGAGATAAGCGATTCAATGTTCCCCGAGGCACGCAAGCTCTCCCATCTCGGCATAAAAATGATGCCGAGGCGCAGCACGTTGTCCGATGCCAACAAGCGCAGACCGGAGAAGGTGTTTGAGCGTGTATATCGCAGCGTGTATGCCCGATACAAGGACGAACTTTCCTCGGACAGCCGAAAATGCCAGGTACCGTCCTGGCTTAATCGTCTTCAAATCATTGATTCGACCACGACAACGCTGTTTTCCAACCTCATATTCAAGGGTTCGGGACACCATCCGAAGACAGGTAGGAAAAAGGGCGGCATCAAGGTTCATGCGAACATCCACGCCAATGAGGGTGTTCCCTCAGACATCCGTTTCACGTCGGCTGCCACCAACGACAGTTTCATGCTGCGCCCCGCGAACTATGCGGACGGGGACATAGTAGCCATGGACAGGGCCTATGTCGACTACGCCAAGTTCGAAGAACTCACGCAAAGGGGAGTCGTCTATGTAACCAAAATGAAGAAGAACCTCGTATTCGACACAGAGAGCGACGTGATGTACATGTCTCCAGACAGACTCATGGCTTACAGGGTGCGACGCGTGTCGTTCTTCAAGCGGGCCAAAGACGGAGACGGAATCGTCCATCACGCGCGAATCATCACCTATGTAGACACAAATAAGGGAAAGGCGAAACCCGTATCCCTGCTGACCAATGACATGGATATGGAGTATGAGGACATAGTGGGCGTATACAGGCAAAGATGGGAGACCAGAGCTGCTGTTCAAACAATTGAAACAAAACTTCCCCCTCAGGTACTTCTACGGGGAGAGCGCCAACGCTATCAATATACAGATATGGGTGACGCTTATCGCCAACCTGCCGCTATGGTCATACAGAAAAGGATAAAGCGCACGTGGAGCTTCTCCGGACTGGCGATAATGATCAGAATCATGCTGATGTATTATGTCAACTGCTACACCTTCCTGGAAGAACCCGAGAATGGCTGGGCGAAGATGATGGCTGAGGCGAAGTAGAAGCCTCCTCTTCTTTCGCTGTTTGAATAGTATGACGTAATGAGGGGCTTACTTTTTGCAGTAAACGTCCGAAACGCCCGCATACTGGCTCTGTGGAGGGGCACTTTATGCTCTTTCAACTTTTAGCGGACAGCAATAATAAAAATTTTGCATTCCAATACGGTTGGATGTAAACATAATTGCCAACTTTGTCAATTGAAAGAGTTCATTATAAGTTACTGATGTAAACAACGTGGTCGTGCTATTCGCTTTTCAGTTTGATTTTGAAGAGCAATATATAGACAAAAAAGCATTATCAGTAAATAAATATTAGAGCTAAGGGATTTAAAATTTAGTTTTCTTCCATCGTAAAAAATATTTTTAGTAACTTTGCGCATTAAATATAATCCAGAAACATGTAAAAGAACGATACAATTTATTTATGAAGCCGATAGGAATCGACATATTTGCAGGTGCAGGAGGATTAAGTCTGGGAGCTCAATGGGCTGGTATTGATGTAAAAATCGCCATTGAGCTTAATGACAGTGCAGTTGCTACCTATAGGCATAATCACCCTGAAGCGAACGTTATAGACCAAGATATTCAAGAAGTAGATGCTTCTCAATTTAAGGATCAGCCTGTATTTATTATCATTGGGGGACCTCCATGTCAAGGATTTTCAATGTCGAATACTATGAGCAGGAATTTAGAAAATCCTAAAAACTTTCTCTTTAGGGAATTTGTTCGTTTTGTGCGTGATATTAAACCGAAATGGTTTCTTTTTGAGAACGTTTGGGGATTCACCAAAATGGATCAAGGGCATTTCGAGGATATGGTGCAAGGCTTATTCGAAGATTTGGGCTATAAAGTCAAACATGCTGTTCTATGGGCTCATGAGTTCGGAGTCCCACAAAAAAGGAACAGATTCTTTATGGTTGGAAATCTTGATAATATTGATTTTGAATTCCCAGAACCAGACACAGAGCACATAGTAACTGTAAAAGAAGCTATAGATGATTTGCCTCCATTAAAGAATGGTGATATGATAGATTCGGCTCCATATACAAAGCCAAAATCAAAGGCTTCTGATTATGAGAAGAAAATGCGTACTGGCTCTCTAAAGGCTAAACAGAACTATGTGTCAAGAAATAATGACCTTGTCATTCAAAGGTACCACTACATAAAGCCAGGGCAGAACTGGAGGGCCATACCAGATTTCTTGATGCAGAACTACGCAGATAAAGGGCGTTGCCATAGTGGAATATATAAGAGACTTAGGGAGGATGCCCCTTCTGTAGTAATTTCAAATTACAGGAAGAGTATGCTTATTCATCCAACTGAAGACAGAGGTATATCGGTTCGAGAAGCCGCCAGACTACAGAGCTTTCCAGATAAATTCGTATTTGAAGGGCCAATATCTCATATTCAGCAACAAATCGGTAATGCTGTGCCCCCATTGCTTGCCAAAGCTGTTTTCGAGAAAATACTATCATACTATCCTAAAGATGAGTAAAGACAGAGAAAACATTCCAAGAGCCAATATATTAATGGGCTCTATGCGTTCGATTGGTTATACTTTCGAATCAGCCATTGCCGACGTAATTGACAATAGTATAAGTGCTCACTGCGCAAATGTCCATCTTTACTTCCCGGAAAATCCATTAGAAAAATTAGCAGTTGGCATACTTGATGACGGCTCCGGTATGTCTGACAACAATCTTTTTGAAGCAATGCGCTACGGAAGTTCTTCATCCGAAGAACAGCGTGATATATATGATCTGGGAAGATTTGGTTTAGGGATGAAATCCGCTTCAATGTCTATGTGCCGAAAATTAACTGTTGCAAGTAAGTTTGAAGGGATAATTCATGCGTACACATGGGACTATGATTATATAAAACAAAAAGAAGAGTGGGTTACCAAGGAACATTCTTCAGAGGAAATCAACGATCTTCCATATATATATAAACTCATAGATCAAGAGCAAGGAACGTTAGTAATTTGGCGTGACTTTGATGTTATATCAAAATCTAACAATGGTCAAGTGTATGAAGCATTAAACGATTATAAAAAGAGCGTCAATGATGCTGTTGCTCTGATTTTCCATAGATTCTTGAATTCAAAGAGTAAAAATCATATTGACATTTACATAAACCATTCTCAAGTAAAAGGTCTTGATCCATTCCTAGAAAACCATCCCAAAACAACGACCAAAAAGGAAGTTTCCATAGCAATCAATGACAGCAATGGAATTGAAAGGTTGGTAAAAGTAAAACCGTTCATTTTGCCTTATGCGTCTGACCTTCAGAATAAAGACCGCCAATTGGTTGGCGGTGTTGAAGGCCTGAAATCCAAACAGGGCTTTTATATTTATCGCAATTATAGACTTATTGTATGGGGAACATGGTTTGGCATGCGCCCACATTCTGAATTAACAAAGAATGCGAGGATACGGGTAGATATTCCTAACAGTCTTGATGATATATTCAAAATAGACGTAAAGAAACAAACCGCTTATATTCCGAAATACATTCAAAACCAACTTAAAAAGTTGGTTAATGATGCGTTAGAAATATCCATAACAAAGCAAACTCATCGTGCCCGCCGTGATGATTGGGATGATATAGATTATATCTGGAACAGGATGGAATCCCGTAATAAATCGTATTATTATCAAATCAATCGGAATA
>CAZYXN010000160.1:0-5086 GCA_964651105.1 uncultured Muribaculum sp.
AGAATCGTGGGAGTGGATCTCCCCCAGAATAAAAGAGGTGAAATCGCCTTGACTTATATCTTCGGCATCGGCCGCAGTGCCGCAAACTCTATCCTTGAGAAAGCCGGAGTGGATAAAGACATCAAAGTAAAAGACTGGACTGACGCTCAGGCAGCAGCAGTCCGCGAGGTAATCGGCCGCGATTACAAAGTGGAGGGTGACCTTCGCAGCGAAATCCAGCTAAATATCAAGCGATTGATGGATATCGGTTGCTATCGTGGTATTCGTCACCGTATCGGTTTGCCGGTACGCGGTCAGAGCACCAAGAATAACGCACGCACTCGTAAGGGCCGCAAGAAAACAGTCGCAAACAAGAAGAAAGCTACAAAATAATAAATTAGTATGGCAAAAAAGACAGTCGCAGCAAAGAAGAGAAATGTTAAGGTTGACGCTAACGGTCAGCTTCACGTACATTCTTCTTTCAACAACATTATCGTGTGCTTAGCCAATTCTGAAGGTCAGGTGATTTCTTGGTCAAGCGCAGGTAAGATGGGCTTCCGTGGCTCTAAAAAGAACACCCCTTATGCAGCTCAGATGGCTGCTCAGGATTGTGCAAAGGTCGCTTACGACCTCGGTTTGCGCAAGGTGAAAGCTTATGTTAAAGGACCCGGCAACGGCCGTGAGTCAGCTATCCGCACCGTTCATGGAGCCGGCATTGAGGTTACTGAGATTATCGATGTAACTCCGCTTCCGCACAACGGATGCCGTCCTCCAAAACGTCGTCGCGTATAATTTTCCGCAACTACATTACTTTCACTAATCTATAACAGCGGCTAATGCCTTTGAAGCGTCTCTGAATGTGAATAGACCACAATTTTATCACCTCTCTGTGGTCGCGGCTGCACTAAGGTGGCGAACCAAAGTCATAACCCGAATTTAAGAAACAAAAAAATGGCAAGATATACAGGTCCAAAAACAAAAATCGCCCGCAAGTTCGGCGAACCTATTTTCGGTGCTGACAAAGTTCTTTCTCGTAAGAACTACCCTCCGGGCCAGCATGGCGTAAACAAGCGCCGCAAGTCTTCGGAGTATGGTGTCCAGCTCCGTGAGAAGCAGAAAGCCAAATATACATATGGTGTTCTTGAAAAGCAATTCCACAATCTCTTCGACCGCGCGTCACGCACTAAGGGTATTACCGGTGAAGTGCTTCTTCAGCTTCTCGAATCTCGTCTTGACAACGTAGTGTACCGTCTCGGTATTGCTCCTACTCGCGCAGCTGCCCGCCAGCTTGTCCTCCACCGTCATGTCACTGTCAACGGCCAGGTAGTGAACATCGCTTCCTATCAGGTTCAGCCGGGCGACATCGTTGGTGTCCGCGAGCGTTCTAAGTCACTTGAAGTGATCGCTGACGCTCTTGCAGGTTTCAACCACAGCAAATATCCGTGGTTGGAATGGGATGAAACCACCAAGGCAGGTAAGATGTTGCATGTTCCTGCTCGCGAGGATATTCCTGAAAACATCAAGGAACAGTTAATCGTCGAGTTGTATTCTAAATAATCAATTATAAACACGTAGATCCATGGCTATTTTAGCATTTCAGAAGCCTGACAAAGTTGTCATGTTGGAGGCCGATAATTTCTTCGGTAAGTTCGAGTTCAAGCCATTGGAACCCGGATATGGTATCACTGTAGGAAACGCATTGCGTCGCATCCTGCTGTCTTCTCTGGAAGGTTATGCTATCTCGTCAATCCGCATTGACGGTGTTAAGCATGAATTTGATACTATCCCCGGTGTTAAGGAAGATGTCACCAACATCATCCTCAACCTCAAGAAAGTTGATCTCAAGCAAACCGTTGAAGGAACCGACTCTGAAAAGGCGACTATCACAGTGTCAGGTCAGGAGGTGTTCAAAGCCGGTGATATTGGCAAGGTGCTTACGGGATTTGAGGTTCTAAATCCCGACCAAGTCATTTGTCATTTGGATCCCGGTACAAGTTTTCAGCTTGACATTACCATCAACAAAGGTCGTGGCTGGGTGCCCGCTGAAGAAAACGCTTCGCCTGCCGACGCTATAGATGTAATCGCTATCGACTCTATCTATACGCCGATTAAAAACGTGAAGTACACTGTTGAGAATTTCCGCGTTGACCAGAAGACCGACTACGAAAAATTGATTATCGAGATTACTACCAATGGCTCGATTCTTCCTAAAGACGCTCTTAAGGAAGCTGCCAAGATTCTTATCTATCACTTCATGCTTTTCTCTGATGAGAAGATCACGCTCGAGACTACTGAAGCCGACAGCAATGAAGAATTTGACGAAGAAGTGTTGCGCATGCGTCAGCTGCTTAAGTCAAAACTGGTTGATATGGATCTTTCAGTCCGTGCCCTTAACTGTCTTAAAAGCGCGGAAGTTGAGACTCTTGGAGAACTCGTGGTATTCAACAAGACTGACCTCTTGAAATTCCGTAACTTCGGTAAGAAGTCGCTCACCGAGCTTGATGAGCTTCTTGCAAATCTTAACCTTTCGTTCGGAATGGACATTTCAAAATATAAATTAGATAAAGAGTAATAACGATGAGACATAATAAATCTTTCAACCATCTTGGTCGCAAAAAAGCTCACCGCGACGCTTTGCTCGCTAACATGACCATTTCTCTCATCATGCACAAGCGCATTTTCACTACGCTTGCCAAGGCTAAGGCCCTTCGCATGTATGCCGAACCGCTCATCAATCGGGCTAAGGAGGACAGCACCTCCAACCGTCGTTTGGTTTTCAGCCATCTTCAGAACAAGTATGCCGTGACTGAGCTTTTCCGCGAGATTTCACAGAAGATTGCCAATCGCAATGGCGGATATACCCGCATCCTTAAGACCGGCAACCGTCTTGGTGACAATGCCCAGACTTGCTTCATTGAACTCGTTGACTATAACGAAGCAATGCTTAAGGACAACACTGCAAAGAAAGCTACACGCACTCGCAGAAGCCGTAAGAGCGGAGCAGAGAAAGCTGCTCCCGCAGCTGATACTCCTGCTACTGAAGCACCTGCAGCTGAAGCACCCGCAGCAGAATAAATTTCTAATCGATAGTGAAAAAAGGAGATTCGGAATTCCCGGATCTCATTTTTTTGTAATTTTGAGGTGAATAAAAATTATGATTTCCATGAAAAATATTGCAATTTCTTTGTTTTGCTTGTTCTGTTGCGTTTTTTGTTCATATGCTCAGAATGACACTCTTTCACTCCGATATGATAGCCCGGATTATGACAACACGTTCCTTAAAAACTTGATGGAACTGCAAGAGATAAATCAGAAGAAGGTGACCGTGGCCGGAAGCGATATGAAAAATAAAAATTTCGTGTTGCGTAGCCATCATGTGATTGCCGGTTCCGATTCTATAAGCCAAATGGTGCCATTTCCGCTCCCGATGATAGGGGATAGCTCGGCTATCTATTTTGGTGTGCGGCCGGTAAATGTCGACAGCATCTATGTGGTAATTGATGGTCCATTCAGCACTCGGTTCGGAATAAGAGTGAACACTGAGAACCACATTTTGATGGAAACATATGGTTCATTGCCATTTTCCGTTGCTGATACCATTCCATTAATAGCCTACTCTACCGGCATTGTTAAGGAGCTTAGTTATAAGGGACAGGTGGTGAAAAATATTAATTATTGCCAATTGAGGGATGCTCGCTTACATCCGTCGAAATGGTATGAAAAATATGGGATTGATGATTTCATTTACTATGACATCATTTTTCTTCCCAGGAAGGATTGAGTCGGCCAGATTTGGAATGTGCTATAAAATGAAACACGCTTTGGGATATTGACAATTTTGAATTCTGTAACCTTAATAATGAAAAATTATGGGGCGGAGTGACATTTTTTTTGTAACTTTGTCACTGAATATTATGACCAAAATTTAAAAGCAACATAATTTTATTAGGTAACATTATGAAAATTGAAAAAATCATTGGACGTGAAGTCCTTGACTCTCGTGGTAACCCCACTGTAGAGGTTGATGTGATTCTTGAGTCTGGCGCATTTGGCCGTGCTTCTGTTCCTTCCGGAGCTTCTACCGGCGTAAACGAAGCTCTTGAGCTTCGTGACGGTGACAAGAGCCGCTATATGGGCAAAGGCGTGACTAAAGCTGTCGCTAATGTAAACGGCCCTATTGCTGCCGCGCTTGTTGGAATGTCGGCTCTCGACCAGATTAAGATTGACGAAACTATGATTGCTCTTGACGGTACAGAGACTAAGTCTAATCTCGGAGCAAACGCTATTCTTGGCGTATCGCTCGCTGTGGCTAAGGCTGCCGCCAATTATCTTGATCTTCCTCTTTACAAATATATCGGCGGATGCAATTCTTACGTTCTTCCTGTCCCGATGATGAATATTATCAATGGCGGCGCTCACTCTGACGCTCCAATCGCATTTCAGGAATTCATGATTCGTCCTATCGGAGCTTGCTGCTTCAAGGAAGGCATCCGCATGGGTACTGAAGTATTCCATAACCTGAAATCAGTGCTTAAGGAACGCGGTCTTTCTACCGCAGTAGGTGATGAAGGCGGTTTCGCTCCTAATCTTGACGGAACTGAAGATGCCCTTAATGTAATCATCAAGGCTATCGAAAAGGCCGGATATGTGCCCGGTAAGGATGTGACTATCGGTCTTGACTGCGCTTCTTCCGAGTTCTACAAAGACGGTATTTACGATTATACCTGGAAACAGGCTGACGGTCCTAAATATACTTCAGCTCAGCAGGCCCAGTATCTTAAAGAACTTGTTGAGAAATATCCTATCGATTCTATTGAGGACGGTATGGCTGAAAACGATTGGGAAGGATGGAAAGTCCTTACCGAGCTTATCGGCGACCGTTGCCAGCTTGTAGGCGATGACCTTTTCGTTACTAACGTTAAGTATCTTAAGAAGGGTATCGAGATGGGCTGTGCCAACTCAATACTCGTTAAGGTTAATCAGATTGGTTCTCTTACTGAAACTCTTCGCGCTGTCGAGCTTGCTCAGCGTAATGGCTATACTGCCGTTATCTCTCATCGTTCAGGTGAAACTGAAGATGCCACTATCGCAGACATCGCAGTTGCTA
>CAZYXN010000161.1:0-4911 GCA_964651105.1 uncultured Muribaculum sp.
GCCAAGAGCGACATCCGGTCGCCGAAACGGCAGCAAAAGAACTTTGATATTTTTTTAATATACCCCCTGGATGACCTAAAGAATCGGCCTTCACATGGATTATACCATCCGACACGGCATAAAAGAAAACCATCCGAATCAATTGATTCAGATGGTTCCCTATGTCGGGGTGAGAAGACTCGAACTTCCGACCTCCACGTCCCGAACGTGGCGCGCTGCCAACTGTGCTACACCCCGAGCGCGATTTTCGAATGCAAAGATACGATATATTTCTTAATTGGCAAAAAATTATTCCGATTCTTTTTATAATGCCCCAAAGCCGACATTATGCACGGTCTATCTGCTTCATATTGGGAAGAAAAGCGGCCACTATGCCGAGCAACGGCAGAAGAGTGCTTATTTGAAAAATGAATTCCACACTTGTTTTATCGGCAAGCCAGCCGAAAAATGCAGCGCCCAGTCCTCCCAGACCGAAAGAGAGACCGAAAAACGTTCCGGCGATAGTCCCTACATTTCCCGGCTTAAGCTCTGTCGCAAATACAAGAATCGCCGAAAATGCCGAGGAAATGACAAGCCCGATAATCACCGCAAGCCCGATTGTCGCCCACAGCCCTACATATGGCAGCATAAGAGTGAATGGAGCCGCGCCCAATATCGAGCCCCATATGACATATTTGCGCCCTATTCTGTCGCCTATTATCCCTCCGACAATAATCCCCACAGCCGAAGCGGCAAGAAAAGCAAACAGACATAATTGGGAATTTTGTATCGACATCCCGAATTTGTCGATTAGGAAAAATGTAAAATAGCTTGTCATGCTCGCAAGATAAAATTGCTTGGAGAAAGTCAGCACGACAAGCACCAGCATCGCGCGGTTCACCTGACGCGGAGTAAGCGGAAGAAGGCTGCGTGATTTCTTCAGCTCTTTAGTCATGTTCATTGCGATCTTGCGGCTGTACCACCTGCCTACTCTTGTGACGACGATTCCGCCGGCCACTGCCGCGATGCCGAACCACACGATTGACTGTTGACCATGAGGAAGAACGATTATCGCCGCAAGCAATGGCCCGATCGCGCCTCCGCCGTTTCCTCCCACCTGGAATATCGACTGGGCAAGCCCCTTTTTGCGGCCTGCGGCAAGCTGCGCCACTCTCGACGCTTCAGGATGAAATATCGACGACCCCATCCCTATCACCGAGACCGAGAAGATTATCATTATAAAATTATGGGAGAAGGCCAGCAAAAGCAATCCACACAAAGTGAAACACATGCCGAGCGTCAACGCATACGGACTCGGATGCCTGTCGGCGTAACGTCCTACGAACGGCTGCAAAATAGAAGAGGTCATCTGAAACACAAAAGTCACTATTCCTATCTGGGCGAACGTCAGTCCGAAATCCTCCTTTATTATAGGATATATCGACGGCACAACCGACTGAACCGCGTCATTCAGCATATGGGCGAGACTTATTGCAAACAGCACCATGAATGCAGTCTTTTCAGCCCGAGACGAATCAACTTTTTCCATACATCTGTTTTTAGAGCGCAAAGTTACTATTTTTTACTATCTTTGCAGTATTAATTCACTACCCAACTTGTTATCCGTTTCAGTCTATTAACATTCTAATTATAATGAAACACTGGTTTATTTATTCAAGCTTAATCCTACTCTCGACAGCATGCGCGTCTCGAAATGCAGTTGAAGTAACAGTCACCAACAGTTCAGAAATCGACCGCGATGGCGAAGTCGTGCAAGTCCCCGTCAACATTCTCGGCCAACGTCTCGGAGCAGAGTATTTTTACGTGACCGACGAGACAGGCAAAGAATTGCCGTCACAGATCACTTACGACGGATTCCTGATTTTCCCGGCCACGGTAAGCGCCGGAGACGTAGCGAAATATTCGATAATGCCGAGCGACACTTTGCGTTCCTACCACGTCATAACCACAGGACGCGTATACCCTGAACGCGCCGACGACCTCTCCTGGGAAAACGATAAAGCCGGATTCCGCGCCTATGGCCCCGCTACACAAAAAAAAGGCGAACGCGGATTCGGTTATGACATTTTCCTGAAACACGATGTCGGACGGCCTATTATTGACGAAATCATCGCCACCCACCTCGATCCGGCAAACAAAGCTAAAGTCGATTCACTGAAAAAAATAGATCCTGAAAAAGCTACCGAATTCAGCCATTCAATCTCCTATCACTGGGACAACGGTCTCGGCATGGACTGCTATGCGGTAGGCCCGACACTCGGAGCCGGAACTGCGGCTCTCGTCGAAAACGATTCGATTTTCTATCCGTGGTGTTGGGACAACGTAGAGATTCTTGACAACGGGCCTCTGCGTTTCACTGCCGACCTCACTTTCACACCGGCAACCGTAGGAACCGACACTGCCGTTATCGAACACCGTCTTATCTCGATTGATGCCGGGACATTCCTGAACAATTGCAAAGTAAGCTATGAAGGGCTCACCAAGCCTTATTCAATCGTGGCAGGAATTCCGCTCCGCGACGAAATGGCACCCATGATGGATGCCGAAGAAGGATGGATAGCTTATTCCGACCCGCTTCAACGCGAAGGCAATGGACGTGCCCAGCTCGGAGTATTGTTCCCACAGGGAGTTGACAGCGTGAAAGTAGCCCACGGACATGTGCTCGGCTACGCCTCTTTTGAGCCGACTGACACTCTTGAATATCTTTTCGGATTTTCATGGGACAAGGAAAACATCCCCGACATGGAAGAATGGAGCAAATATCTAAGTGGCGTAGCTACATCAGCGCCTCTTACCGTGGAATTTTAACCGCAAAGAGAATATAGGATTTTCAAAAAAACATAGCCGGAGAGTCGGGATAACGCTGACTCCCCGGCTACTTATTATGATTCGGTGCCGATTAATCCCGTTTAAATTATGAATTTTGCCATGGCGTTTTGTCGATTTTGTGGAAAAGCGTAACTTTGTGGTAATATGAACAGATGGAATGAATCGGGAAAGATGAGATGGCTTATCGCCGCTCCTGTCGGAATAATTCTGGCAGCATGCGCGTCTATAGGCCGTCCCACAGGAGGCGATTACGATATCGAACCGCCGGTATTTGTAAGCAGTGACCCTAAAATAGAAAGCACCGGCTTCAAAGGCAACAAAATAACTCTCACTTTTAACGAAAATGTCCAGGTTCAGGATGTAATGAACAAAGTAGTCGTGTCGCCGGCGCAAAAAAATATCCCCTCGATTACCGCCAACGGAAAGAAAATTACCGTTGATTTACGCGACACTATGATTCCCGACATGACATACACCATCGATTTTTCCGATGCCATTCAGGATTTGAACGAATCCAACGAACTTGACGGATTTTCATTCGCATTTTCAACCGGCGACTCGATAGACTCGTTACAGATATCGGGCATGGTGTTTGAAGCGCGCACGCTTGAACCGGCGCAAGGAATGCTTGTCGGGGTCTACAGCAATCTTTCCGATACAGCGATCCGCACACTTCCGCTTGAACGCATAGCCCACACCAACCAACTGGGCCAGTTTACAATTCGCGGGCTTCATCCGGGAGCCTACCGTATATATGCCATCAATGACGTAAACCGCGACTACCATTGGGATCCGTCGGAAGATGTGGCATTTTACGATGTCACCATATCGCCAACCGCGACTTCCGAAGCGCATGTCGACACACTGCGTCTTGAAAACGGCAAAGACTCAGTTGTAAACCATTCCGTGACAGAGTTCCTTCCAAACGACATACTCCTCACATGGTTCAATGAAGGCAATCTCGCGCAATATCTGAAAGACTATCAGCGTCCCGACCGACGCAGACTTACTATCCAGATGGCGGCTCCGGCCGATTCACTCCCACAAATCACACTGCTTAACGGGCCAACGCCTGATATGGATATTTCGACATGGGCCATACTGAACACAGTCCCGACCAGAGACACGCTCGAATATTTCATAACCGACACTACGATTATAAGCCGCGACACCCTTATGATTGCCATGCGTTATAACCGTACCAATGCCGAGCAGCAGCTTGAAAACGGGACCGACACATTGCGAATATTATTCAAAGGCGCCCGTGAAGAGGCGCGACAGAAAGAACAGGCTGAAAAAGATTGGGAGAAACGAGTGAAGCGCGCGGAAAAGAAAGGCGAAGACATCGATTCTATAAAAGCTGCGATGGACGCTGAGGAAGAAAAGAAAAGAGCATTGAAAATCAATGTGACAAGCGGAAGCGTCCAGGAAGTATACGCTCCGATGTATCTCAAATTCACCACTCCGCTCGACACTATACATCTCGACAAACTTCATCTTGAAGTGCAGGTCGACACGTTGTGGGACACAATCACAATGCCTCCCATCGAGCGCGTAGACTCTTTCGGCCTGATGGCCTACAAAATGGAGTTCAAATGGGAGTCCGGAGGAAAATACCGGTTTACCGCCGATTCCGGAGCGATTGCAGACATCTATCACGATGTCAACCGCAAATTTTCCCATGAACTGACCGTGCGTAAAAACGAGGATTATTCACCCCTTTATTTCTCCGTCACCGGCATAAGTGACTCCGCCATAATCGAAGTGCTTGACAAGGGCGACAAGCCTATAGCATCGGCTCCGCTAGTCAACGGAGAAGCGGTCTTCCCTTACATGCAGGCGGGAGAATACTATGCGCGGCTATATATCGACCGTAACGGAAACGGCGAGTATGATACCGGAATTTTGGACAGCATCCAGCCCGAAGAGACATATTATTGTCCTAAAAAAATAGTACTCAAAAAGAATTGGGAAGTAGAGCAGCGATGGAACATATTCGATTCCCCCATCGACCTCCAGAAACCGAAAGAACTTGTAAAGAACAAGCCCAAAGAGAAAAAACGCCGCCGCAACAAAGACGGA
>CAZYXN010000162.1:0-4901 GCA_964651105.1 uncultured Muribaculum sp.
GCCGATAGCGCCGGTGCCTAAGGCCCGGTTGCCATTAGCTCCGACACCATGGGCGAACATCATGGGCAAAAGACCGATGACAAGTGCAAGAGATGTCATGAGAATAGGACGAAGACGGGCGGAAGCGCCTTGAATAGCTGCATTGACGATTGACATACCCATGCGACGGCGCTCAAGAGCGAATTCCACAATAAGAATGGCGTTCTTGGCAAGAAGACCGATAAGCATGATGAGCGCGATCTGGAGATATATGTTATTGGAGATGCCCTCTATGCCGGCAAATATGAATGAACCCATAAGCCCGAACGGTATAGACAAAATAACTGACCACGGAAGGATGTAACTTTCATATTGGGCTGAAAGGAGAAGATACACAAATAGCAGACAAAGTCCGAAAATCATAGCTGTGGCATTGCCTGATGTGTTGGCTTCCTCTCGAGTCATACCTGAGTATTCATAGCCATATCCTTGAGGTAAGGTCTGTGCCGCTACTCGTTCCACTGCGGCAAGACAGTCTCCTGAGGTATAGCCGGGAGCGGGCTGGCCTGTAACTGAAATGGAGGTGAACATGTTGAAGCGGTTCAGCAAGTCAGGGCCGTAAACCTTTTTAAGAGTAACGAAGTTGGATAAGGATGCCATTTCGTTGCCGTTACGGATTTTTATTGATCCAAGGGTTTCAGGCGATACGCGTGATTCCGGAGATGCCTGCATCATTACACGGTAAATCTTACCGAAACGGTTGAAGTTGCTGACATACATACCTCCGTAATATCCTTGCAATGTCGACAATATGGTCGAAGGGCTGATGCCTGCTTGTTTGGCTTTGGCTGCATCAATATCAACCATATATTGCGGAAAGGCAGGATTGAAAGTGGAGTATGCCATCTGAACCTCGGGCTGTGCCATCAGTTGGGCGAGGAAGTTTTGCACAATACCGTAAAATGTGTCGATTGAACCTCCGGTTTTATCTTGCATTTTGAGGTCGAAACCGTTTGTAAGAGAGTAACCGGTGATCATTGGCGGAGCAAACGCTACAATTCGACCGTCTTTAATCTTTGAGGCCATGCCGTATATGCGTGCAAGAACAGCTTCATTGGATCTTGATTGATCTCGTTCCGACCAATCATCGAGTTTCACGATGATTGTTCCGTAAGTATTTCCTTGACCGGCAAGGAAGCTGTAACCCATGATTTTCTGGGTATATTTTACTCCGGGAATCTTTAAGATTCCTTCGTCAATCTCATCAAGGATCTTTGATGTACGCTCCTGGGAGGTGCCCGGAGGCATGTCAAGCATTGCGAACAGGTAGCCGGTATCTTCGTTCGGCACAAGTGTTGTCGGAGTGATTGACATTAACCATACAAGAATCGCAACTGATGCCGCAACTATTCCGAATGAAGAGACTTTATGACGAATAAAGAATGATGTCGCTTTGTCATAGACTTTCAGAATACGAGAATATCCAAGTTCAAAACCGGCTTTGAAACGATCGCTGAATATACCCATTATTGTTATAATCGCACATATAGACGCGACTACCAGTTTCCAGATTACAGTCAGCTGATACCAGCCAAGAACCATGAACGTGATTGTAGCGGCAAGGAACGCGAAAGTGACCAATGGTGGCAAATTAAGTTTCCAAGCCGATGCATATCGTTTTTTCATTGTTTTTGCCGCTTCCGAATATGCGGCTCCCATACGGTCTTTTAATGATGATTCGTCATTATGGGCTTTCAGGAACACTGCACAAAGAGCAGGGGAGAGGGTTAGTGCGTTCAATGCTGACAAACCGATTGCAATCGCCATTGTCAAACCGAATTGACGGTAGAATACACCCGAAGTGCCTGGCATGAACGATACCGGAATAAACACAAGCATCATGACAAGTGTGATTGAAATGATGGCACCGCCTATTTCAGTCATTGCGTCGATTGATGCTTTACGCGCGCTCTTGTAACCGACATCAAGTTTGGCATGGACAGCCTCGACGACCACAATCGCGTCATCGACCACAATCGCGATAGCAAGTACAAGTGCTGAAAGAGTGATGAGGTTGATAGAGAAACCGATGAGATACATTATAAAGAATGTACCGATAAGGGCTACCGGTATTGCAATTGCCGGAATAATAGTTGAGCGGAAGTCCTGAAGGAATACGTATGTCACGAAGAATACCAGGATGAACGCTTCAATAAGGGTCTTGATTACCTCATGGATTGATGCTTCAAGGAAGTCGTTGTTGTTCATCGGGATAGCGAAATGCAATCCGTTTGGAAGATCTTTTGCAAGCAGATTTACCTCTTTTTCGCAGTCTTTGATAATCTGGGTTGCGTTTGAGCCTGCTGTCTGGAAAATCATCGCGGAAGTAGAGGGATATCCGTTAAGTCCGTTGCTGAATCCATAAGTTACTTTTCCGAGTTCGATTTCTGCAACATCTTTCAGTCGCAGTACTTGTCCGTCAGGCGTCGCACTGATTACGATGTCGCCGAATTCTTCCGGAGAAGTAAGACGACCCCTATATTTGATTGTGTATTGGAATGACTGATCTCCTTGTTCTCCGAATGAACCTGGAGCTGCTTCCACGTTCTGTTCGCGCAAGGCTGCCGCCACATCAGATGGCATCAGTTTGTATTGCGCCATGATTTCGGGTTTCAGCCATACACGCATTGAGTAGTCAGCACCGAATGACATTACGTCACCAACGCCGTTTACACGTTGTAGCTGAGGAATGACATTGATTTTCATGTAGTTGTCGATGAAAACCTGGTCATATTCTCCGTTGTCGCAATAAAGTGCCAGACCCATAAGCATTGAGGTCTGACGTTTTTGTGTCAACACGCCGACTTGTGTTACTTCAGAAGGGAGCAGATTGGTTGCTTTTGCAACGCGGTTTTGCACATCGACAGCTGCCATGTCGGCATTAAAACCCTGTTTGAAGTACACTGTAATATCGGCAGAACCGGTATTGGTTGCAGTCGACTCCATGTGGGTCATGCCTTCGGCGCCGTTTATTGATTCTTCAAGAGGAGCGATAACCGAGTTCAACACAGCCTGCGCGTTAGCTCCGGTATAAGTGGTAGACACACGGATTGTTGGCGGTGCCAGATCAGGATACTGAGTGATAGGAAGGGATGTTAATCCAATCAAACCCAGCAACACGATGAATATCGATATAACCGTCGAAAGCACTGGACGGTTAATGAAAGTATCTAATTTCATGTTAGCTTGATTGTCTTGAAATATATTGGTTTATTAAGACTATAGTATTTATTTGCTTGCTTCTGCCGGTTGTTGGACTGGTGTGGCAGCTTGTTCTGCATCTACCGGTTGAACCGTTACTCCGTCTCTTACGATTGTTCCTATGCCTTCAATTGCGATGCGTTGGCCCGGTTCGAGTCCGGAAGTCACGATGAAGTTCTTTCCGTCGCTGATAGGTGATACCTGAATAGGGGTCGCTACAATTTTATTACTGTCATTTACGACATAAGCGAATCGTATATTTTGCAGTTCGTTTGTCGCTCCTTGGGGAATGATAATCACATCCTTGAAGTCGTTAGGGATAAGGACTTGTCCGGTCGAACCGCTGCGAAGCATGCCGCTCTTGTTGTCGAATAGGGCTCTTACAGTGGCAGCGCCGGTGGTATTGTTTATTACGCCTGATACAGTGGCAACTTTTCCTTTAAGAGGATATAGTTCTCCTGTTGCAAGGCGCAGTGACACTTCCGGCATTTCAGATACTGATTTGTTCAGTGACTTGCTGCCGTTCTGAGTAAGATTAAGGATGTCCTTTTCATTGAGAGAGAAGTATGCATAAACTGCCGAATTGTCACTTACAGTAGTCAATGGTTGTGCTGATGAAGGTGATGCAAGCGATCCCTCGCGGTTAGGAATATTTCCGATTACGCCGTCGCTTGGAGAAGTTACAACGGTGTATGCCAGATTTTTACGGGCGTTTACCAAATTGGCTTTTGCCGATGCCAATTGAGCGTTGGCTGATGCCAAATCATTTGCCGCCAGTTGCCATTCGGTGTCGCTTATTATATTTTTTTCAAGTAGCTTGCGTTTGTTATTTGCAGTAAGCTGGGCGTTTGATACAGCGGTTTCCGCAACTTTGATGGCTGCTTCAGCCGCGTCTACGGCAGCCTGATATTGTACTTGGTCGAGAGTAAACAGCACTTGGCCCTTTTTTACTTGCTGACCTTCGTCAACATGCACTTTTGTGATGAAACCTGTAACCTGTGGACGGATGTCAATGTCGGTACGGCCTTTTATTGTCGCAGGATATGAACTTTCCAATTCGGAAGCTCCATAGTTAACACTCATTGTTTTGATTTCCGGAGCTGTTTGCTGCATCATTTGATTATTTCCTCCACCACATGAGGAAATTACCATTACGCATGCAGATGCCAGAACTATTCCGGCAGACTTCGTTACGTTTAATTCCATAAAATTCTTGTTATACATTAATTATTTCCACTTTCTTTTTTGATGGTCACATACTTTTTCAAGGTGCAAAGTTAAGTAGGGTTAGTGGTATTGAATATGATATTTATCATATTTGTGTCGATATTTAATTTTTTTTAAATATTATAATAATTTATTTGACCGAATAGCTCTATTCTGAAGAAAAGTTTTTGTTTTATCATGAGAAACATCTAAATTTGCCTTATAAATTTAATGTTTGATTTTAACATTGTTCTTATGATTAACGGAAAAATTCAAGACGCAATAAATGCGCAGATTAATGCCGAGTTTTGGTCGGGTTATCTTTATCTTTCAATGGCAATGCACTTTGAAGGGGAGGGAAATTCAGGAATTGCCAACTGGTTTCGCATTCAGTTTAAAGAAGTACAGGCTCATGCCGAGATTTTTATCAATTATCTGAATTCTCGTGGAGGTCG
>CAZYXN010000163.1:0-4889 GCA_964651105.1 uncultured Muribaculum sp.
TTGCAGGAGCGCAACCAGCTTTTTGAAGCAGACTTATCCATGCGTCCGCAACTGGCCGTACAACGGGATATCTTTGTATTCCAAACCGTGGTAGGCTGTCGCGTGGGTGACTTTTATAAACTTACGAAGAAAAACCTCGTGAATGGTGCATTAGAGTACATTCAGGAAAAGACACGCAATCACAACCCGAGAACGGTGAAAGTGCCACTGAACGACATCGCTAAAACCATACTTGAACGCTACAAGAAGTACGACGGAGAAACCTTGCTCCCGTTCATATCGGAGCAGAAATACAATCAGGCCATCAAGGAGGCATTCAGACTTGCCGGACTGAACAGAATTGTCACGGTGCTTAATCCACTGACCCGTGAACCGGAACAGAAGTATCTTTATGAGGTCGCCACCACGCATACAGCAAGAAGGACTTTCATCGGGAATATGTACAAAAAGGTGAAAGACCCGGATTTAGTATCATCGGTGTCAGGTCATAAAGAAGGCAGCAAGGCTTTCCGCCGTTACAGAGAGATAGACGATGAAATGAAGCAAGAACTCGTAAATTTGTTGAACTAAACGACAGTGAACTATGGCTCAACAGGATTTTGAACGCTTCAAGCAGGAAATCAGGGAATGGCTTGACAGCCACCCGGAGGAATACGACCGTTTTGTTGCGGAAGTCAATGATAAATCAGCTATAGGATTATACAAGGTTTTCAATGTGGGCATGAGGCTTGCGCCCAAACTGATGCACAGGTATCGGGCGGAATGTCATGGCGACCTTGCCGAAGAACGGAAGATTCAAGATTATGCGGCAGATACCAATACCGCAAAATCGTTGGTAGATGAATTTCACAGCATAGATAAAGGCTCGATAGTTCCGGCTATGTTGGCATGGCTTTATTATGGCAAATGCTATGAAACTATGGTCAATCAACTTGAAGCGGAAGCGAACAATCCGAGAAACAATTTTATAGAACAGAAAATAGCCGCAATCATGATGCGTGTTGTCATCAAAAGCAGCATTCGCAATAAGATGCGCACAAAAGAGGATTGGGAGAACTTCAAACGCGAGAAGAAAGCCATCGAGGAAGGGAATATAATGGAATCATGTATTGAGGAATTGGGATATGTGGATGAACCGACAGTGGAAGTTCCGACAAATACGGAACAACCGCTTCGTTTACGGGATTTTCTGCTTGGCGACCAAGAAACGCTTTTGGAAAGGATAAAATTAAGAGTTTCCACGCAACACACAGGCACCGATTTGGCAAGACTGTATTTTGCCTTACAGGAAGAACAGCTTTTAAGCTGTTGCGATGTAACTACATTCCATCGGTTGCTTGCCAATGAAATGCCGGACTGCGACTTGAAAAGCATACGTAACTTGCAGATAGCCATTAAGAAGTTGAACGACAGCACGAACAAAGGGAAAATAAAAGACTGTGGTATGGAACGGACGTACATTGATGAATGGCGGAGTTACCTTACCAATGCAGATTAAAAAATATACGAACATAATAGCTTACGAATATGGATAAAGACATTATCGCAGAGGAAGTCAATGCCGAATATCTGAAAGGATTTATATACCACATCCGAGGAGTTCGCGTAATGCTTGATATGGATTTGGCCAAAATCTACGGATATAGCACCAAAGACTTTAACCGTCAGGTCAAGAACAACATTGAGAAGTTCGAGCAAGACTTCATGTTTCAGTTGACCGATGAGGAGTGCGAAATCTTGAGGTGCAAAAATTCCACCTCAAGTTGGGGCGGTCGCAGATACAACCCTTACGCCTTTACGGAACAAGGGATATATATGCTTATGACTGTCTTGAAAGGTGAGTTGGCAACTAAACAGAGCAAAGCCTTGATTCGCATCTTCAAGCAGATGAAGGACTACATCGTTGACAACCAGCCTCTATTGGGGCAAAGGGAATACTTACAACTGTCCTTGCAGACAACAAGAAACACGCAAGACTTACTTGATTTGCGCAATTCTTTATCCGCCATTGATGATAAGGTTGCCAACATCATAGATACGTTGGGAAATGTTGTAACGAAGTCGGAACTGGCAAATGTCATGCTGGATTTCAGTAACCCTACCGTAAGGAGGGGGTGGTTGATACTTAACGGCCAACCCGTAGAGTCGGATTTGGCCTACCAACAGATTTATGCGACTGCCAAGAAAACGATATTCGTGGTGGATAACTACATTGGATTAAAGACACTGGTTCTTTTGAAAGAGGTTCCGAACAATGTGGATATAACCATCTTTTCCGACAATACGGGCAACCGACTGCATCAAGCGGAGTTCGATGATTTCTGCCGGGAATACCCCAATATCTCCATTTCATTGCATACATCCGGTGGCATATTCCATGACAGGTATATTGTCATAGACTACCAGACCGCAGATGAACAGGTTTACCATTGCGGTGCTTCATCCAAAGACGGAGGCAATAAGGTTACAACCATTACAGCCGTGACGGATGGAGCTATTTATCATCCGGTGATAGACCAACTCTTGAATAATCCCGTATTGGCACTGCGATGAAGGTATCTTACAAAACAGATAAACGAAATTGATGCCATATCCATTTCGCTTCTTTCGTTTACGGTTTCGCCGAAATAAGCGAAATGCAAATTATTGAATCTTAGCGAATTTCGATTATACTTTTGCACCATCGTTCCGATAAAGGGACGGTGGTGCAATCGTTTATGATGCTGCCGAAACGGTTGCGCTGGACATCCGGCGGCATTGATTTTGACTATGACAGACTTGATGCAGATTATCTCCAATGGCGCAGCCAATATCAAACTGGAGATTACAGGCGAGGATTTGCGCATATTCTCGGACGAGCTTATCAATCGCGCAATAAATGAAGTGGCATTGGCTTTCCGGGCTGCCGATGAAGAACGGTTGCTTAGTCGGGAAGAAGTGAAGGACATGTGCGGAGTGTGCGATGCGACCTTATGGCATTGGAACAAACGGAACTACCTGAAGGCCGTCAAAGTCGGCAGTAAGGTAAGATACCGACTGTCGGATGTGAAACGCATATTGGGTGGAACAAACAAGGTTGGCAGCAATGGAGGTAAATGAGAACAAGGCTCTACAAACCGAGAAGATAGAGGATGAATATGTGCGCATCGGCACTACGTTGTTCCGCATATTGAACCAACCGATGATGAACGGCTCGTTTCGTAAGATGCGTGTGGAGTGGAAGATGAGTACATTCCGGCAAGACCATAGCAAGGATGAAGTGGCGCAGATACCCAAGTACGATGGATTCTGCACCATGCCCAGCCATACGGACTATCGCCAGAACGTGAACAACTTTTATAACCTCTACGAACCGATAACACATATTCCGGCAGAAGGCAGTTTTCTACATATCCGTTCTTTGGTGGAACATATCTTCGGTGAACAGTATGAGTTGGGAATGGATTACCTTCAACTGTTATACTTGAAACCGACACAGAAACTGCCGATACTCCTGTTGGTGTCGGAAGAACGGAACACAGGCAAGAGTACGTTCCTGAACTTTCTGAAAGCTTTATTTCAGGAGAATGTCACGTTCAATACCAACGAGGATTTTCGTAGCCAGTTTAATGCAGATTGGGCGGGCAAACTGATGATTGTCGTGGACGAGGTACTGCTCAACCGTCGTGAAGATAGTGAACGGTTAAAGAACCTGAGTACGGCACATTCTTATAAGATGGAGGCCAAGGGTAAAGACCGCTATGAAGTGCAGTTCTTCGCCAAGTTCGTGCTGTGTTCCAACAATGAGAACTTTCCTGTTTACATTAAGCCGGAGGAAACACGCTATTGGGTGAGAAAGGTCAGCAGACTGGAAAGGGATGACACATCATTCTTGCAGAAACTGAAAGACGAGATACCGGCTTTCCTGTACCACCTGCAACATAGGAATTTGACCACCCAAGAAGAAAGCCGCATGTGGTTTGCTCCTTCACTCATCCGCACGGAAGCATTGGAGAAAATCATCCGCTGCAATCGTAGTCGTATTGAACTTGACATGGCGGAACTGTTGCTTGACGTCATGGATACCATGCAAGTAGATGTGGTGGACTTCTGCATCAACGACTTGTTGGCACTCTTCAACTATTCTATGGTGAAGGTGGAGCGCCATCAAGTGAGGAATGTCCTACAACAATGTTGGAAACTGGAGCCTGCGCCTAATGCGCTGTCTTATTCCACCTACCAAATATCCGTACTGCCGGGTCAAAAGTATTCTGCATCGCTTAAGAAAGTGGGACGCTTTTATACTGTTACCCGTGAAAATTTGAAAGACTACCGTTGAACTTGTTGAATTTGATGAAACCTAAAAAAGAAACAGATTTTATGGCTTATATTACTCAACAAACGCTCAACAGGTTTCAACGAACGGTTTTGTCCACCAAAAGAGGAAAGCAGTAATGGACAGCCGTGCCCCATGCGAAGCAACCTCTCTTTTCTTCCCTATTTTCGTATTCCACTCAACAGATTCAACAAAATCAACGGTGGAGCAGATTTGGGGAATCTCGCAAATCATGCCAGTTGGAATGGCAAAATAACAATTACGTGTGGAGGGGTGGCAAGCGGTACCAAGATACGTATCATACGCATCTGTGGTGTAAACTCCGTTGCCACCCCTCCCAACCAAAAACATGAAAGCAAAATGATTACCAAAGTAAGATACAGCAAGAATCCGGACAAGACCATCGACTACATCCTTAACCCCAAGAAGGGTGCGTATGTGGTCAGTGCCCGTGGAGTGAGCAGCTTTACCGATAGGAGCATACTCACCGGAGACTTCAACCGCCAGTGCTCGTTGCGCCCGTCACTCAAAGTGAAGGCCGTACACATTCCGATGTCATTCCATGTCAATGATA
>CAZYXN010000164.1:0-4775 GCA_964651105.1 uncultured Muribaculum sp.
TAAGCATCGAGGCAATGCCTCAGAACATGGCTCGACTTGAAGAAAAGGTCGATGCTCTGACCGAACTGGTCACAAAACTCTCGGCTCAATTAACCGCAGCCGACAAACCGCCAGCTGAAGATTTTATCGGAACAGAATCAGCTTGTGAGATATTGCATCTTTCAAGTTCGCGTATCTATGCCCTCGTGCAAGAGGGACGAATCCCGTTCTGCAAGCCCGGCAAAAGTCTGTTGTTTCTCAAATCCGAGTTGCTCGACTGGCTCAAACAGTCTCGCCGAAACGGACAACAGCCCATCGAAGAACAGATGGCAGCCATGACAAAAGGTATGCGCAATAGCGCCTGCAGGAGGTGGACGCTATGAACAATAACAGACCTGTGAATCTCTACATACTGATGCAGCGGTTTTGGCGGGAGAATGAGTATGAGCCATTCTCGACGGCGGCGATTGCGCTGTACTTTTTCCTCATCAACCGGGCGAACACTCGTCTCTGGCAGATGCCGTTCAAGTGTCCGACTTCGGTAATCAGTAGCGCAATTCAGGTGACACGGCAGACTGTTGTCAACGCCCGTGAATCACTTCGGGTGCGAAATCTCATCATCTATTCCAAAGGCACCGGTAAAGGCTCCCATCCTATGTATTCACTTGTCTTGACTGATGCTTTGACGGAATGTTTGTCGGATGAATTGACGGAAATTTTGCAGGATTGCTCGACAGTTGGATTGTCGGACAGCTTGACACCCTATAATATAGAGGATAGAAATATTAAGAGGGTCGTACATTTGTACGACCCTCTTAATATCAGCCGAGTAGGAACCATGTTTTCGCACTGGACGCAGATTCCCGTGCTTTTCATATGTGGAAAGCCAGAAACTCACCTGCCTGTGATTGGCATTAATCAATCTGGCGGCTGCCCGGATTGACCATCTATCTTCAAGCGCCTTCTTTATTGCCATGACTCGTTCTTCATGGTCATGCTTGACATACTTTCTTTTTACTTTGTCGGACATTTTTCAGAAGCTGTTTTGTCCAACTTTTTGGGTTCAGTTCAGTACATAGTGGATTATACAAAGATAACAGAAAGAAACTCACAGATGAATACCTAAGTAGGCACTATTAATGTTATGGTTTATCACCCGAAATGTCCATTAGTGATTTTTCTGTCCCTTTTCATCACCCAAAATCATAATTTAAGATTTGTAGCGATTTCATTTCAGTTAGTTTTGACTATTCTTTGCATGGTAGAGTGTGTCCAACGATTTGAATATATAATTGCAATAGTTTCTATGCAATGCGTCGAAACGGAAATATATTGTTTATTTTTAACATTGCTATGCCTGATTTTTGCACATATATTATATTAATTTTGTTCCATGAAAGTATCGAAGTTAGAACTTAAATTATGTGATGGTAACGTTGTGGAGGGACAGACTCCGCTGATTGTTTCAGCGAGTCGGGCGACAGACATTCCTGCGTTTTATATCGGCTGGTTCTTCAATCGGCTTCGACAGGGGTATGTTCGTTGGCACAATCCTCATAACGGCAAAGATTCTTATGTCTCTTTCGCCAATACGAAGTTTATTGTTTTCTGGTCAAAAAATCCAAAACCTCTTCTTCCATTTCTCCCTATCTTAAAAAGAATGGGCATCGGTTGTTATATCCAATATACACTGAACGATTACTTTACCGATGGATTGGAACCGAATGTACCGGGAGTGGCCGAGAGAGTCGAAACATTCAAACGGTTGGTTGATGAGTTGGGTGTCGGAGCTGTGGTTTGGCGTTTCGACCCATTAATTCTTACTGACAAAATCTCAGCGGATAATTTATTGCATAAAATAGAAAAAATTGCCAATCAACTGCGTGGATACACCGAAAAACTTGTTTTCAGTTTTGCTGACATTTCAACATATCGCAAAGTCGGTCGAAATCTTTCGGAAGCCGGAGTTAATTACTGCGAATGGACTGAAAGTGAAATGATTGATTTCTCTCGCCAACTTTCAGTGTTGAATCTTGGGCTAGCACTTGCAACCTGTGCCGAAAAAGTCGATTTGTCACAATTCGGAATAGTTCACAACCGTTGTATAGACCCAGAACTAATTTGCCGTTTGAAACCGGAGTTGCAACCGTATATACAAAATCTAAAAAAGGATAAAGGTCAACGTTCACTTTGCGGCTGCATAATATCAAAAGACATCGGCACATACAATACCTGTCCCCACGGTTGTACCTATTGTTATGCCAATATCACTTCCTATTCTGCTCGACAAAACTTCATCCGGCATCAGCAAAACAATTCAATGGAAATCTCAAATTCAGATAAAATATAACTATATTCGCAGCATATATGATTGACGTATCGAATATACTAAACATCCATATTTCATTGTGCCCGAATATTAGGGCAAAGTCATATCAGACAATAACATTATTTGAAGCTTTGAACAATATACGCAAAGCAAAATATGAAAAGCAAATTGATAACATGCGTCGGTTACTCTCGAATGGGAATATTTGCTCATATCGAGCAAAGAAAAAACAATTACCAGCTTATATATTCACTGGTATTGCCTATGGTAATAGGTATAAGTTTGACATTAGTGGGTATACTTCGTTAATTATTATTGACATAGACAAATTGACGGATATAAATCAGGTTAAATCGCAGTTACAGTTGGATTGGTACGTTATTAGTGTATGGGTGTCTCCGTCTGGCAATGGCTTAAAGGCCCTATTCTATATTAACTATATGGAGCCCGTTAATGCTGAATATATTTGGGTTGTTCATGAACGTTGTGCATTTCCGCAAATAGCGAACTATCTTTATGAAAAATACGGTATACAGGTAGATAAATCTGGAGCAGATATTGCCCGATTATGCTTCGTTTCATCCGATCCTAACATTCATCTCAAAAAACAATTTGAGCCATTCCAAACACACATCACTCTGAATGAGAAACAAATTAAAAAAATACGGAAAAGATATAACTGCGGCACTAAAGAACGATATGAGGCATTTACCGAAATGAAACGAATTTCAAAATTAATCAATTCAAATACAGATAGTGCGACTTCAACATTGCATTAATAAAGTGTATTGTGCACATGCTGGTAGTGCGACGGCACTCGTGGGGATGCCTTTTTGCAATTGGAGCGAAATACTTAGGGGATGCTTGCGGAGTGGCCGGCAGGTGGCTGAATCTGTAATCTGTGTTGGGATTTTATACAAAAAGAGAGAATGAGCAGAATAAATACTGCCATCTCTCTTTAAGCCTCAATTTTCATAGGAATTTGCTGTAATATGTTTTGTGTTTGGTTTGAGGTATCTATGTATATCAATATGTTGCAAAGTTATCAATTTATAAGTATAACGCAAATAAAATTGAGTGAAATTTAGCTCAAAACCGAGAAATATGTTTTGAAACATAATTTGAGCATATATTTAGACAATCTCTTAGAATTTGGTTATAGCGGCCGGTTGTTAAGTTTTTATTAAACTTTTGAAAAGATGATTTTGTATTATGTATTTTACATTATATTTGCTTATGAATTCAGAAATTGAAGATATATGACTGATGACAAGCCAAAGATATTGATTGTGGATGATGAGGAAACATTATGCGAGGCTTTGAGGTTCAATCTTGAAGAAGCCGGTTATTATGTTGATATTGCTTATAGCGCCGAGGAGGCTTTGACGTTGACTATATCCGATTATTCACTTATTATTCTTGATATAATGATGGGTGAAATCAGCGGTACACAACTGGCATCCATTTTAAGAAAGAAGGAGTCAACGGCTCATATTCCTATTATTTTTTGTACGGCGAAAGACGCAGAAGATGACATGATTAACGGTTTTGATCTTGGAGCGGATGACTATATCACAAAGCCTTATTCAATTCGTAATGTGATTGCAAGGGTGAAAGCTGTATTGCGGCGTTCGGTAAACAAACGACGTGACGATTCGGAATGGATTGAATATGAAAATATAGCGATATCTCCGCAACGAAAAATCTGTCTTCTGGATGGCCGAGAGGTGAAGATGCCGCGTAAGGAGTTTGAGATCCTGTCGTTGCTGATGTCGCATCCAGGAAGAGTTTTTTCACGCGAAGAACTGTTGAAAAGCATATGGCCTGACGAGGTCATTGTTCTGGATCGTGTGATTGATGTCAATATTACGAGGCTGAGGTCGAAACTCGGAAGATATGGTAAGAACATCGTGACTCGTTCTGGATATGGATATGGATTTTTTACCGATTAGATTATAAGGTGGTGGATATGGCTTTCACATTTAAATTGACTTACCACCGTCGATTGTTTGTAGGATTGGTGGTTTATTCATGTCTTATGGTAGGGTGTTTTTCTGTTTTCCAATATTTTCGAGAACTTGATTTTAAAGCGGAAGAACTAAACGGCAGGTTGCAACTGGTCAATGACTGGGTTCTTAATGAACTTGATGAAAATGGTTCATTGCCGGTTTTAAATGATATTATAAAGCAATCTATCGAAGGTCTTAGAATAAGTGTAGTTGATTCTGATGGAAATGTGATTTATGATACGACTTATGATTCGTTGCCGGCTATGTCAAATCATCTTCAGCGGGAAGAAATAGCCGAAGCGTTAAAATATGGCGAAGGATTTGCAGTGAGACGTCACAGCGAATTGACCGATGAGAGTTATTTTTATTCAGCGAAACGCGGTGATAAATATATAGTTCGCAGTGCCGTGCCTTATTCATTGTCGCTGGATACGTTATTGGCTGCCGATTACACTTTT
>CAZYXN010000165.1:0-4725 GCA_964651105.1 uncultured Muribaculum sp.
TGGAATCGACCCTATTTTTTCTTGCACTAAAAAGTTTTATCGGACAGCAATAATTTACGATATTGATTCCTTTTGGGAGATGAGAGGAGGGGATTGAAATATCGTTGTTATTTGACGAGGCGGAGTATACGATTTTTCCGGAATGTAGCATAATTTTCGGCATAATAGCCGTTTGGGAAATTGACGGATAACACTTCCTTTCCGCTGTCGGTATTAATAGAGAATCCGCATACTGGATGCTTTATTGTTAATGTGTCGTAGCGCATCTTTCATTACCAAGGAAGGGAAGCATTCCGGTTGTTAACCTCTTTTAACTATTATTCGGCATATTTCGGTATAATTGAACTGAAATAATAAAAAGAAGCGGGCTTGCCATCGCGGCGAGCCCGTTTCGGTTAGGTATGGAAGTGAAATATTATTCTTCTGAATTAGCTTCCGCGTATGCTTTGAGAAGCTTTTCTTGTACGTCAGATGGTACGAGTTCGTAAGATGAGAACTTCATTGTGAATGACGAACGCCCTCCGGTGATGGAGCTTAATGCGGTAGAATAAGATGACATTTCTTTCAGAGGCACACGGGCTGAAATCTTTTCAAATCCGTTTTCGCTTGACATGCCCATGATTATAGCACGTCGTCCCTGCAAGTCGCTCATCACGTCGCCCATGACATCGGCGGGAACCATAACATCCACATCGTAGACGGGTTCCAGAATCTTCGGATTGGCATTGCGGAACGCTTCGCTGAAAGCATGACGCCCTGCAAGGCGGAATGAGATTTCATTGGAGTCAACCGGGTGCATCTTGCCGTCGTAGATACATACCCTGACATCACGTGCGTAAGATCCGGTCAACGGGCCTTGTTCCATGCGATCCATCAGTCCCTTGACAATGGCCGGAATGAAACGCGCGTCGATAGCGCCGCCTACGATACAGTTGTTTACTACAAGTTTTCCGCCCCATTCCAATGGAATCTCCTGAGTGTCGCGAACATTCATCTTGAACTCCTGATTGCCGAATTTATAGGTGTCTGGAGCCGGCATCCCTTCATAATACGGTTCTATAATCAGATGAACCTCACCAAACTGGCCAGCTCCGCCGGATTGCTTTTTGTGGCGATAATCGGCTCTTGCGGCTTTTGTGATAGTCTCGCGATAGGGGATTTTGGGCTCTTCAAATACAATAGGCAATTTGTCGTTGTTTTCAACACGCCATTTCAGTGTGCGCAGATGGAATTCTCCCTGGCCAGAAAGAATAGTCTGTTTTAATTCTTTTGACTGCTGAATCTCCCATGTAGGATCTTCTTCGTGCATTCTTGTAAGAATTTCGCTCAGTTTTTCGGCATCGCTTTCTGTCACCGGACGGATTGCACGCTGATATTTCGGCGCGGGATATTTGATGAAATCAAATTTGTATTCACATCCTTTTTCATCGAGAGTATTTCCAGTGCGGGCATCTTTTAGCTTGACAGTCGCTCCGATATCGCCGGCGCATAGTTTGTCGACGGGAGTTTTGATTTGTCCACACACGCAGAATATCTGAGCGATACGTTCTTTGGTGCCACGGTCGACGTTGTTAAGATCCACTCCCGGAGTCAATGTTCCGCTCATCACTTTGAAGTAGCTGACTTCTCCGATATGGGGCTCAACAGTAGTCTTGAACATGAAGAGAGATAACGGGCCGTTGCTGTCGGGTTTTATTTCTTCTCCTTCCGTGTCGACAGGCGCGGGCATATCTTCAACAAACGGCACGACATTGCCAAGGAATTCCATCATTCGGCGCACTCCCATGTCCTTGAGAGCGCTCACGCAGAATACAGGCAGGATTGAGCGGTCGACAAGTCCCTTGCGGATACCTTCACGCATTTCGTCCTCGGTCAAGTGTCCCTGGTCAAAGAATTTTTCCATCAAGGTCTCATCGTTTTCAGCGGCAGCTTCAACGAGAGCCTGATGCAATTCGTTAGCTCGTTCCATTTCTTCAGCGGGAATCTCCTCTATGGTAGGAACACCGCCGTCAGGCCCCCATGAATATTTCTTCATGAGCAGAACGTCAATCATGGCGTTGAATCCCGGGCCTACGTTGAGCGGATATTGGATGGGCGTGATTTTCGGGCCAAATATCTCTTTCATCTGTTCGATGACATGCTCGTAGTCGGCTTTTTCGCCATCAAGCTGATTGAGAGCGAATATCACCGGCTTTTTAAGCGAAGCAGTAGTGCGGAAAATATTCTGGGTGCCGACTTCGACTCCGTATTGCGCGTCAATAAGTATTACGCCGGTATCGGTCACATTAAGGGCTGTAATTGCGTTTCCGACAAAGTCATCGCTACCCGGACAGTCAATCACATTGAGTTTTTTTCCGCCGAATTCGGCATAAAAAATGGTAGAGAACACAGAGTATCCATACTCTTTCTCCACCGGGAAGTAATCGCTGACAGTGTTTCCTGCCTCCACAGCTCCGCGACGTTTTATAACTCCACACTCGAAGAGCATTGACTCAGCGAGTGTGGTTTTGCCCGAGCCTTTGCTGCCAAGCAAGGCTATGTTTTTGATTTCGTTAGTTTGGTAAACCTTCATGTTATTAGAGAGTTTTAATTATCTGAAAAGTTTTTTATCAGACGCAAATTATAAAAATTTATTGAAAAAAGCGAGAAACATACTTATGTTTAAAAACATATAAGCATGTTTCCCGCTGATTGATAGATACGTAGTCTTAAATATTATTTTCCTTGCAGCGCTTCGATACTTGCTTTTATGGTGGAAATTTTTGATTCGGCATCACGCTGTTTGTTGCGTTCGACTGCGACTACGGCTTCCGGCGCATTGTTTACAAATCGCTCATTGGACAGTTTCTTTTCCACTTTCTGCAGGAAGTCCTGATAGTAAATGAGATCTTTGTTGAGTTTCGCAAGCTCGGCTTCAACATCGATGGATGATGTTACCGGAACATTAAATTCCTTAGCTCCAATCATGAACAGAGCCGCTGCCGGATCTTTGTCGACATTGTCGTTTATTGCGGAAAGATTTGCAAGTTTCATGATTACGGAATCAAGAGCGTTGTCCCAATCGCCAAGCACGTTAAGTTCAAGAGTCTCTTTGGGCGATATATTTTTTTCGGCTCTTACGCTTCTCACTCCGACGATGACATCTTTGGCATTCTGCATGTTGTCGATTATCTTTTCAGAAGCTTCCGGCAATTCCGGCAACAGGGCATACATAACTGACTCTCCGTCTTTGCGTTCCTGAAGATGCTGCCACAACTCTTCCGTGATAAATGGCATGAACGGATGCAGAACTCTGAGCAGAATATCGAAGAAACGCAATGTCGCGTCATATGATTTTCTGTCGATGGCCTGTCCATAAGCCGGTTTTATCATCTCAAGATACCATGATGAAAATTCGTCCCAGAACAGGCGATATATCGCCATAAGCGCTTCTGACAAGCGGAATTTTCCAAATAAATCCTTTACTTCATCGAGTGTGCGGCTCAATTGCGCCTCAAACCATTGGATGGCAAGACGGGAGGATTCAGGCTGTTCGGCATCGGCAATTTCCCATCCTTTCACAAGTCGGAACGCATTCCATATCTTGTTGCAGAAATTACGTCCCTGCTCGCAAAGTTTGTCGTCGTATAACACGTCATTTCCGGCGGGAGCGGCCAGCATCATCCCCATGCGCACTCCGTCGGCTCCGTAAGTTGCGATAAGGTCGAGCGGGTCGGGCGAGTTGCCGAATTGTTTGGACATCTTACGTCCGATTTTGTCACGGACTATACCAGTAAAGTATACATTTCTGAACGGCATCTCTTCCACAAATTCATATCCTGCGATAATCATTCTGGCAACCCAGAAGAATATGATGTCGGGGCCTGTGACAAGGGTCGTGGTGGGATAGTAGTATTTCAATTCCTCATTTTTCGGGTCAAGGATCCCGTTGAAGAGTGAAATGGGCCATAGCCATGAGGAGAACCATGTGTCAAGGCAATCCTCGTCCTGGCGAAGGTCGTCAATGGAGAGAGATGCGTTGCCGGTTTTGCTCATAGCTTCTTCAAGAGCTTTTTCGGGAGTCTCGGCGACTACAAAAGAACCGTCGGGGAGGTAATAAGCCGGGATTCTGTGTCCCCACCATAATTGACGAGAGATGCACCAGTCTTTAATTTCGGTCATCCACGTGTTGTAGGTGTTTTTGAATTTTTCAGGGACAAACTTGATGAAATCCTCCATTACGGCTTTATGGGCCGGCCGGGATATATCTTCCATCTTCAGGAACCATTGGTCGGAAAGACGGGGTTCAGTCGCAGTGTCAATGTTTCGTTCCGAATATCCTACTTTGTTTTCGTAATCTTCGATTTTTTCAATGAGTCCGGCAGCCTGAAGGTCGATGGCAATCTGTTTGCGCACGTCGAAGCGATCCATTCCGACATACATTCCGGCAGCTTCGCTTATGGTTCCGTTGTCGTTGAATATGTCGATTGTCTCAAGATTGTGTTTTGCCCCGAGCATGTTATCGTTCATGTCGTGAGCCGGAGTGACTTTAAGGCATCCTGTTCCGAACTCGATGTCGACGTAATCGTCTTCAATCACGGGAATTTCACGGTTAACAAGAGGCACAATCACTTTTTTGCCTTTCAGATGCTGATTTTTCGGGTCATTCGGGTTTATACACATCGCAGTGTCGCCCATGATTGTTTCCGGACGAGTGGTGGCAACAACGGCGTAGCCTTCTTCTCC
>CAZYXN010000166.1:0-4674 GCA_964651105.1 uncultured Muribaculum sp.
TCTCGCTTTGGTGTCTCTATCCAAGAATTTGGGATAATAGACATTTTTATCGACCGAATATGCATCGACAAACTTCAAACGCCCAAATCCTCTTTGTGAGATAACAACGGTTTGTTCGCCGAGCTTACCGAGACGAAGCGCCTTATTCAGACTTCTGAGAGGAAGTGTGTTGGACACAAAGGACTCAGCATACTGAAAGTAAGAATCGTCCGCGCGGTATCCGATAACAATGTCGTAGCCGGAAAGGTCAACCGAGTAATGCTCGATGATATAATCACGAGCGTCAACCGCAACCTCGGAATCGAGTTTGAAGGTACGGAACTGAAGAAGCAAGGCAACCCAGTTGAGGACTGTATGATTGCCGCTCAGCAGGTTCAGTACTTTCAGCCCGTTTTCGTCAAAGTCGTAGACATTTACAAAGCCATCCGTGTTCTTTTTGCAGGCCCATTCTCTGGCCATCTCCTCGACACGGGTACAGTAAAAGCCTCTTCCGTAGTCATTGTGTGGATTACCGATATTGATATCCGGAACCTCGATGATGTGATCCGTTCCGTGAAGTAGTTGAATTGCGCTCATAAAGCAAAACCTCCCTATATCATTGTGATGACACAACCATATTATATCATTGCAACGATAGTTTTGTCAACAGGGTTTGAAAATATTCCGAAATAAAGTTCGAAACGGAGGATACGAAATGCATGCTTTTAGAAATATGAAACCACCGGACACGATGGAACGAATAAGTGAGATGAAACGATGACCTACGTATTATCCGACATCCACGGCAACCTGCAACGATTTAAGTCCATTATGGCTCAAATCAATCTTCAAACGAATGATACATTGTATGTCCTCGGAGATGTGATAGACAGGTACGCCGGAGGAATCAAAATATTAAGACAGATCATGAGAATGCCCAATGCCAAAATGTTGATTGGCAATCATGAATATATGATGCTCAACGCCATCGGTCACTGTAAAGATGCAGCCGAAGAAAAGGAAAACACGAATTGGCGAGAAAAAAGGCTTTGGTACAGGAACGGCGGTATGATTACGCATGAGCAGCTCAAACATTACCGCAAAGATATCCGAGCCGAGATTTTCACTTTCATCCGCCAACTGCCGACAAACATTGAAGTCGAGGTCAACGGAGTCAAGTACAAGCTTGTCCATGCCTCTCCCGAGGAAAACTACATGAAATCCCCCTGGAATACTTATGACTACAAAAATAGCCGTGAATTTGCCATATGGGATAGATGGGATGAAACGCAACCTATTCCCGAAGGTTATGTACTGATCTTCGGCCACACGCCTACCTGCTACTTTCACGACAAAATGCCGTGGTGCATTTGGAAGGGCGATAATGCAATCGGTATAGACTGCGGCAGTGGCTATGAGTATGGACGCCTTTCGTGCCTCCGTTTAGATGACATGAAAGAATTTTACTCGGATTGCTGACACAGATGGTATCAGATAAAAGAAAAAGGAGTCACCAATGGGAACTTATTATGCAATTTATGCCGAGGTTCGTGTCGGCAATCAGTGGTACAATCTGAATCCGCTATTTCAGCGCACTGACGGAAATATCGATGTCTGTCCGGTCATTTCGGGACGAAATTGGCTTCGTGAAGCATATGAAGAACTGGAAGAAGTCAGCTACACTTGCGGTCGACCGGAGAATTTGAGCAAAGAAGTTCGGTCGGTATTTTGCCATGAAGACGATGAACCATACGACCCATACTTACATATCGACACCTACAAGGATTTTTACAGCCGTTCCATGTTCCTTGTGAACCACGGCAAATCCGTTAAAAGTCGAGTCAAGAAGGACAAGCCGACACGGTACTGTGGGTATGCTTCCAAGGTCAGTATAGCGGCATTTGAAATCGATGAGTATGATACCATAGGTTATTGGCTCACGCCCGAGGAATATGAAAAACTGTCCGATAAAGAGAAACAGAAGTATTCCTACTATGAGTGGGACGAATATGATGACTGGTACAGGGTTTATAACTTAATCGTAGACAGAGTGGATACGATGCTCGGCTATTTCTGCCGATGGGCAGAATATGCTATCAAGGATGCAAATCCGGACGAAACATGCCCAACTGCTGACTATGTCCGGCTGCTCGTATATCGGTGTTGAGAATAGACAGAACATCTGAGTGAAACATAAGAAAGGTGGGATCGGTATAGACTATCATTGTGGTGATATATTTTCTCCCAACAGGACCGGTCACGAATTGATAATCTGCCATCAGATAAACTGTCAGGGAATTATGGGTGCAGGGCTTTCAAAGCAGATTCGCACTATGTTCCCACAGGTATATGAGATGTATCAAAGAAACTGCACCAAAAACGCTAACCGTCAGGACTTGCTCGGGAAAGTGTTGTTTTGTCCAATTCGATACAACGGATGTGAATGGCTCTTCGCCAACCTATTCGCACAAGACGGCTTCGGTCGGGATAAACGCTATGCCGATTATGACGCTCTGCGAAAAGCACTCACGACTGTGAGAACCGTTGCAACACCATTACCGGCAAGGACACTGACGACCGTCCGAATCCCCTATAAAATGGGCAGCGGTCTTGCGGGAGGGTCTTGGAGCATCGTGGAACAAATAATCAAAGATGAGCTTGTGGCTTATGACATACCCATAGAAATTTGGAAGAAGGAATCAGTATGAGCGAAAATAGTCCTTTTGAAGATATATCGCCATCTTCCGAATGCAATTTTAAGAAAGAGACATTGACCATAACCAATACGAAGGGAGATAAAATATGAGTTACGATAAATCGAAAACAAGCGAACTGAATACTCCGACTCTGAACGAGGAAAGGTTGGATGTTATTGAGTTACTCGACCACAGAGCACTGTTCAGCAACGGACGGATTAAGCCCGAACAGATTCCCGAAGGTTTGCATGTATATGACCTCCGCCATAGCGATGACGGCGGTCGCTTCTGCTCCATTGAGCCGAAGGTTGGAGTCAATCACGGCGGCACTGTGCTTATGCGTGATGTCCTCGATTTCGGTAAGGACGGATATATCCCGCTTGACGATGACACTGAGCCGAACTTTTTGGGTGAAACAATGACGGCATCGGAATTTGTCGAGGAAGAAACCCAGGACGAAGTCATGAGAATGAATGGTATGTGATGTTGAAAGGAATCCGATAATATGAATACCGAAAAGCAGATAGAAAATTTCAATAACACCAACGCACCGTTCTATGTGGTTGCACACGACGACGGATGATTCAGTCTCTGCCTGCCGATTGCTTTGCTGAGCGATGAGTACTACCAGTACTGTCAGACCGCATTTGACAATTATGCTAAGGAAATCGGCGATGAGGTGTGCGATGAGCGCGGACTCAAAACGCACGGCAACGGATATGAATGGGACGCTGCGTTTCGTGAGGCATTTGCGGATGAACCGAATATCGGAAGAATTATCTTTGACAGCGAGGCGGGCGGCTTTTTCTGCAATTGTGATGATTTGCAGATATTGACGGACTTCGGAAGCCGATTCAAAAAAATCTGCGAAAACACGGAAGTGTTTACGAAAACGATTGCCGAAGGTATAAAAAATGCCGACGAGCGTGAAGCTGAGCAGGAACGATTCGCCAAAACTGTCCGCGGACAGCTTATGCGCCATCCCGAATGTTCTTTTGACATCATGACTGCCGATGGCAGAGTTCAGCTTGCGCCGGAGGATATCAAGGCAATGCTCAGCGGAGAGAAGCAAGACATCAGAATAGATGGCGTGATATATGCGGCATATGAACTTCTTGATATGGAAGTTGTGGATATGCAAGCGGATCTGTTCGATAACGGTCTAATCCGAATGAAAGCTGATGAATCAGATGAGCAAACTTTTGTGCAGACAATGTAATTAAATAAGAAAAAGAATGGCACGCCAAAGGAGATAGAAAAGTGAGCTACGACATACATCTCAATGATCCTGTCACCGAGCAGACCATCGAATTGGAAAATCCACATTTTATGCGTGGAGGTACATATGCTATTGACGGGACAAAGGAACTGAGTCTGAACATCACATACAGCTATGCCCGTGTATTCTACCGTCCCGATGTTCTTGGTGAGAAAGGCATCCGAAGCATTTACGGGAAGACCGGCGCCGAGAGCATCCCCGTTTTGCGAAAGGCAATTGAGGCCTTGACCGATGAAGTTGATCCTGACTATTGGAAAGCAACCGAAGGGAATGTCAAAAAGTCACTCTATCAATTGATGTCTATGGCATACATGCGACCGGATGGCGTTTGGGAGGGTGACTAAAGGAGTTTAATAAAATGGAAATTGTAATGAATAACGAACTGAAGCTGGCACAGGTGTGGTGCTCCCGCGCCGACCAAAGGGACAAGGCAAAGCAGCAAAAACTAAAGGAGTTTATTGCCGATTGCAGGAAAAAGAAGATCTTCGTCTGCGTTTATGAATCAGGCGACGGCAGCCTCTTGGAAAACACCAAAGAACTGCTTGCCCACAATCTCAATAACCCGACACCACGCACAAAGACTTCAAAATCACGCGACGCGAGGTAAAGCGAAAGCGGTATAGAATGATGAGATATAATTGTTCAAAAATAATTTTGCATAAAAGGGTTCATTGTAAAATGAAATAGGACATATAGAAAGAGTCATAGCAGACGTGGTAT
>CAZYXN010000167.1:0-4602 GCA_964651105.1 uncultured Muribaculum sp.
GAGTGTCAATTGCTCGAGGCGACATATCACCAAGGTTGCCGACCGGCGTAGGGACTATATAGAGTTTTCCGCTCATTTTCCTGAAAAATGATGAGTAATGATTTCTATAAAATCTTTGACATCGAGATTAGATCGATCCCAATTCAAATGATTATAAAAATAATCAAGAGCCTCGTCAAGAGATGCCATTGCCTGGACAGTGTCAAGTGTTTCCATCATTTCGATATCGCTGTTTGAAAATAACTCACGGCGAAAACGGAACTTGTCATTTAGAGAAAATGCCTTTTTCAAGTTTCGGGAGTTTTCGCGGGCGAGTTTTTCATCAAGACGTATCGGTTCTATCAAAACCGGTTCATCCATTGGCTCTGATTCCGCCGTTTCAATCTCTTCTTCCTTGATCAGCGTCATTTTCTCATCGGGCGTCAACGTATTGAAATCGCTAATTTCAGATTCGGGAAGCGCCTCCAATGAATCAGATTCGTTGTCTTCAACCATCTCCTCCGGTTGAGATTCTGTTGATTCAGTCTCTTTATCCGCAATTTCATAATCGCAAGTAATATTTGAACTCTCTGAAACCGGAGTGTTGTATTTGTTTTGTGACAACCCGTCATGCAATGCGTCAATCTTGGCCGATATAAGATTCCATACCTGTTCAGGAGTTTCTCCCCCTCTGTGCATGGCGAGATAAAGCAATCCTTCAAGCTCATAATTGAGCGTAATCATCTCCTCTATATTCACATTCATAAGAATATATACTGATTAGTCAAGCTGCAAAGTTAAGCAATCATCGCAATAATGCAATGATTTCTTCGTTAAACTTTATAATTAAGATGACTGATGAAACCTTCATTATTACGTAATATATTCTTGATTGCCGCTATTTTTAGCTTTGTATTAGCTCATTCTCAGGTGAAAATACACGGCAAGGTTTATGACAGCAACAATCAGCCCTTGGAGTTTGTGACCGTAAGGATTGCAGGAACTGTCACCGGAACCACCACCGGTCTTAAGGGGGAATATTCACTTACATGCGCCGAACAGGATACTATAAAGATTATTTTCACATGCATCGGCTATAAAGAGGCACAGAGGCTATTGATAGATGCCAAGGGGGAAGTGGCAGTAAACCAACAATTACAAAACAAGACAACCGAACTTGCCGAAGTTGAAATCAGCGATTTCAAAAAGCAACTCGGAGGGATGCAGACAATAGGAGCAGGTTCATATAAGTTTTCGCCGGATGTCTCGGGCGGAAGCGTCGAATCATTGATTACCACTATGGCCGGAGTGAATTCTTCCAATGAGATGTCATCGCAGTATTCCGTACACGGAGGTTCGTTTGATGAAAACAGTGTCTATATAAACGGAATTGAGTTGTACAGGCCATTGTTGATTACTTCGGGAGAGCAGGAAGGTTTAAGTGTAATAAACCCGCATATGGTAGATAAGATAGAGTTTTCGACCGGAGGCTTTCCTGCCGAATATAGCGATAAAATGTCGTCGGTGCTTGACATAACCTATCGTCAACCGGAGGCGTTTGAAGGGTCGGCCGGTGTGAGCATGATGGGCGCGAACCTCTCGGTCGGTCAAAGTTCAAAACATTTTTCCCAATTGCATGGAGTGAGATATAAGAGAAACAATTCCATCTTAAGCTCACTTGAAACAAAAGGAGAATACAATCCTAACTTTTTTGACTATCAGACAAATTTGAATTATCGAATCAACGCTAAATGGAAAGCGTCTTTCCTTGGAAACATAGCTATAAACAATTATATATTCAAACCGGTCAACCGCAAAACAAATTTCGGAACGTCGGAGGATGCAAAGCAGTTTACAGTATATTTTGACGGCAAGGAAAAAGATAAGTTTGAAACATATTTCGGAGCAATGGCACTTCAATACCGGCATAATAAATCGACTGATTTTACGCTTCTTGCGTCAGGATATCTCACAAATGAACTTGTATCATATGATATTTCAGGCGAATATTGGCTTGATCAAGCCGGAACATCGGGAGATGACGGAGTCGGCGGGGAACTCGGGGTGGGGCGTTATCACGAACACGCCCGAAACCGTATAAAAGCATCCGTTTTTTCTCTGGCGTTAAGAGGGAATTCCGGACTGAATTCGCATAATCTGTCATATGGAATAACATATAACCGTGAAAAAATTTACGAACGGTCACGTGAATGGGAATTGCGTGATTCCGCAGGATTTTCTTTGCCTTCGGGCGGTGAGAGCCTTGAAATGATTTATTTATTGACTTCACGTCAGGATCTATCCTCCAATAGAGTCAGCGCGTTTATTCAAGACAGCTACAGATTGACCGTATCCTCAGGATATTTTGCAGTGAATGGCGGCATAAGATTGTCATATTGGGATTTTAATAAAGAATTTCTATTGAGCCCGAGGCTTGGTGTATCCTACATTCCGGCGAAAGCCGACCAGTGGATATTCAGAGTTTCTACGGGCATGTATTACCAGTCACCATTTTATAAAGAATTTCGCCGTCCGATTGATGACGGAACCGTAATCGAACTGAATAATTCCATTAAATCGCAACGCAGCTGGCAATTTATACTTGGCGCTGACTATACTTTCAGAATGCTGAACCGACCGTTCAAATTATCAGGCGAAGCATATTATAAAGCGTTGTCGAATCTTATTCCTTACGAAGTCGACAATCTGAAAGTCGTGTACAGCGGAATTAATGGATCATCGGGATTCGCGGCAGGGATAGATTTCAAATTGTTTGGCCAGTTTGTCCCGGGAAGCGACTCATGGATAAGTTTCTCATTGATGAAAACGCAAGAAACTTTAAACGGCGTAAAAGTTCCCCGGCCGAATGACCGCCGTTACAGTTTCGCGATGTATTTTACCGATTATTTCCCAAAATTTCCGAAACTTAAGCTTAATTTGAGAGGTGTGTTCTCAGATGGATTGCCTACTACCGCACCGCATACATCAAGAGACAAAGGGTATTTCCGAACTCCGGCATATAAACGTGTCGACATCGGATTATCGTATGCCATATTGGGCTCACCTAAAGATGGAAATAATCTCCGTTCCGGCATCGGCCGATATCTTAAGTCTATCTGGCTCGGCCTGGACTGCTTCAATTTGTTTGATATATCAAATGTAAGCAGCTACTATTGGGTCACTGACGTGAATGATGTGCAATATGCCGTTCCCAATTATCTTACTCGCCGACAAATAAATCTCTCATTGACAATCGACTTTTAGATCCAAATGGATCGCGACAATAAAAACAACTGGCAGGAACTTGCAAGTGAATAATCACCGGTTCCTGCCAGTTATTTAATTTTATATTATCCGGATTAATCAATCAAAGCATGTCCGGTCATTTCTGACGGTTGCGGTAATCCCATGATTTTTAATATTGTAGGAGCAACATCGGCCAATCTGCCATTCTCAACTTCGGCATCTTTTCTTTCTGTCACATATATGCATGGAACCGGATTCAATGAGTGGGCGGTATTGGGAGTCCCATCGCCGTTAATAGCGTTGTCGGCATTACCATGGTCTGCGATTATGATAACTTCATAATCAGCGGATTTAGCGGCTTCCACAGTATCTTTCACACATTCATCGACAGCTTTCACCGCTTTTTCAATAGCCTCATATACCCCGGTATGTCCTACCATGTCTCCGTTGGCATAGTTCACAACGATGAAATCGTATTCCTGACTTTTAATTGCTTCCACGAGTTTGTCTTTAACCTCATAAGCGCTCATCTCGGGCTTGAGATCATATGTGGCAACTTTAGGGGATGCGACAAGGATTCTTTCTTCTCCTTCGTAAGGTTGCTCACGGCCTCCATTGAAAAAGAATGTCACATGGGCATATTTTTCAGTTTCAGCGATATGAAGCTGTTTTTTCTCAAGGGATGAAAGATATTGGCCAAGTGTGTTATTCACATTTTCTTTATCAAACAGAATGTGAACACCGGTAAATGAAGCATCGTAGGGAGTCATACAATAATATTGCAGATTCGGGATTGTATGCATTCCCGCTTCGGGCATGTCATGTTGAGTCAAGACC
Organism: uncultured Muribaculum sp.; assembly: GCA_964651105.1. Lineage (GTDB taxonomy): Bacteria > Bacteroidota > Bacteroidia > Bacteroidales > Muribaculaceae > Muribaculum. The sequence continues at coordinate 4,063 of CAZYXN010000167.1, forward strand.
ATGGTAAGTTCCTTGGCACGGTCATTGCGATAATTGAAGAATATCACAGCGTCACCATCCTTTATTGTTCCGTCGACAGTTGAATTGACAATAGGTTTGATGAATTCATCGGTGACATCTTCATCATAAGATTCCTGAACAGCAGCCGCCATATCAGCCGCTTTCTTACCCTCGCCATTGACGAGCAGGTCATATGCAATCTTCACACGCTCCCAGCGTTTGTCGCGGTCCATCGCATAATAACGTCCGATAATCGATGCTATAGTTCCGGCCGATTTGTCGCAATGCGCTGCGAGATTTTCGATAAATCCCTTTCCGCTATGCGGATCAGTGTCACGACCGTCCATGAAACAATGGATGTGCACTTTCTCTAAACCGTATTCTTTGGCGATGTCACACAGCGCATACAAATGGTCAAGTGAAGAGTGCACTCCTCCGTTTGATGTCAATCCCATGAAATGGATAGCTTTTCCGTTATCCCGAGCATATGAGAATGCATTTATAATCTCGGGATTCTTGAAAATAGAGCCATCCTGACAT
>CAZYXN010000168.1:0-4518 GCA_964651105.1 uncultured Muribaculum sp.
ATCGCCATTGAAGTCAAACCGATTGAAAATTTTTATGCCGCAGAAGACTATCATCAGGATTATCTTGACAAAAATCCAAATGGATATTGCCATATAAATCCGCGTCTTTTTGAAATAGCAAGAAAAGCATCGGAAAAATGAATATACCGATTAAATAAAATCAGTGAAACAATATTATGACCAGTAATCCAATTATAAAACAGAATCAAGAAAGCATGGATATCCATGCTTTCTTGATTCAACAATTCCAAAATAGGATTATTTCAAATTTTCGCGCACACGATCAAGGTAATTCTGCATCGCTTCGCTATCACGTTCTTCAACTATTTTTTGCAATTCTGAAAGTTTAGCCTGTATCTTCTCAAGCTGTCCGGAAGTGTTTGGATTAAATAGAATTTCACTCAAGAGATAATCGTCTTCACTCATCAGTCCGTCAGCAATCTTCTTATGTCGTTTAAACGTAGTTCCAGGAGCATCCTGATGTTTCATACAAGAAGCAAAAACTAACGTAGAAGCAAACGGTACTGATAAGGAATAAGCAATTGTCTCATCATGCTCATTAAAAGTATATTCCTCAATGTGAAGATTCAATGTGGTATACAGATCCTTAAAGAATACTTTTCCGAGATGATCTCCTTCTTTTATAATTATAGCGTTCTCATTGCTGAGATTACTTAAAGACGCAAAAGTCGGGCCAAACATCGGATGGGTCGAGACAAACGGGCGCCCACACTCAGCATAAAATTCCGGCAACCCGGTTTTAACCGATGCAATGTCGCTTAGAATGCACCGTTCTGACACATGAGGCAGAATATCCTTAAACGCCGGCAACGTATATTTCACAGTAACAGCATTTATCACCATGTCGGGGTTAAACATATCTACCTCGTCAAGTGACTGGAACCGACGACACATGTATGTAAACAACAGTCGTTGCGGATCGGTGTCGTATATTGCTACGTCGTGATGACGGCATAATAAATCGGCAAAAAATGAGCCCATTTTACCGGCTCCTATAATTAATATTTTCATCTTCTCGATAACAATTTAGCGGGTACGATCATTCAACACCTCAATCTGCTGGCGTACTGATTCCTCATGGATTGCCGAAAGAACAGTACGCATGAAGTCACCACTCATTCCCATTTCTTCAGCAAGCGCGGCACGTGACTGCATAATCTCATCATGTCGCCCAATCTGAAGCACCGGCATACGGTGTTCTTTCTTATATTGTCCAATTTCACGAGAAACCCTCATACGCTTGTTCAACACTTCGAGCAACTCATTATCAAGCTCGTCAATCTGTTGACGAAGCAAATTTAAACTTTCGGTAGACACAACAGAATCTCGTAAAACTAATGTATTAAGAATAAAATTAAGAACTTCAGGAGTAACTTGCTGAGCCTTATCGCTCCATGCACAATCAGGGTCACAATGGCTTTCGATAATCAATCCGTCAAAACCCATATCAAGAGCCTGCTGAGACAACGGAGCCACAAGTTCGCGTTTTCCGCCGATGTGGCTTGGGTCGCATATCAACGGAAGATTTGGATAACGGCGACGCAACTCAATAGGGATGTGCCATTGCGGCAGATTACGGTAAAGATGCTTTCCGTAAGAGCTGAATCCACGATGGATTGCACCGAGCCGTGAAATTCCTGCATTATATAAGCGCTGCAATGCCCCTATCCACAATTCAAGATCAGGATTTACCGGATTTTTTACAAGCACAGGGATATCCACACCATTTTCTTTAATCGCATCAGCTATTTCCTGCATAGCAAACGGGTTGGCAGATGTTCGCGCTCCAATCCATAATATATCCACTCCGGCAGCAATTGCTTCATTGACATGCTGACGAGTCGCGACTTCAGTCGAAGTCATCATACCAGTCTCTTCTTTTACACGTTTAAGCCATTGCAATCCTTCAGAACCGACGCCTTCGAAACCTCCGGGCTTGGTACGCGGCTTCCATATTCCGGCACGAAATATCTTCACTCCGTTTTTGGCAAGTTCATGAGCGGCTGAAAGCACCTGTTCCTCAGTTTCAGCGCTACAAGGACCGGCTATAATAATAGGATGCATTTTTTCAACACCCTCTTTAAAAAGCGGTTTTAAATCTTTCATTATCGTATTATTTACTTTTTACTATTCATTTCATTTATTCGCACCAATGCACGCAACATGTTCTCTTCGGTCGCACAAAGTGAAACTCTTATATAGCGATTCCCATTTGAGCCAAATATAAATCCAGGAGTAATAAACACTCTTGCGTCATAAAGCACTTTATCGGCAAGCGCTTCACTCGATTCCACGTCATCAGGAATACGTCCCCACAAAAACAGTCCCTTCTGATTTGTGTCAAAACGACAGCCAAGAGCCTCCATAATCTTTTCAGCAATTTTCCGTCGTGACGCATAAGTAGCGTTCACTTCATCATACCATTCTTTCCCCAATTCATAACCTTTTACTGCTGCAAGCATCATCGGCTTAAATTGGCCTGAATCAATATTGGATTTAACTTTAAGAATCCAGTTAATAAAAACAGGATTGGACGCGAGCAATCCAATGCGCCATCCGGCCATATTATGAGACTTGCTCATTGAATTCATCTCAATCGCAATATCCTTAGCTCCATCAACCTTCAACAGGCTCATAGGATTATCATTAAGGATAAAGCTGTATGGATTATCATGAGCAATCACTATATTGTGCCGTTTTCCGAAATCCACAATTTTTTCAAACAACTCAATTGTCGCCGGCGTTCCTGTAGGCATGTGAGGATAATTTATCCACATCAGCTTGATTTTATCGAGAGGAAGTTTTTCCAACGCATTAAAATCGGGCATCCATCCATTTTCCTCCGTAAGATCGTATGTGTATATATCAGCCTGAGCAAGCTTGCTTACAGAAGTGTAGGTTGGATAACCGGGATTGGGCACCAATACACCGTCGCCAGGATTAAGAAAAGCAAGCGAAACATGCAATATACCTTCTTTTGAACCAATCAGAGGCTGAATCTCAGTATTTGGATCAAGCTCCACCCCATACCATCTCTTATACCAATCAGCCATTGCCTGACGTAAATCGGCAATACCAACATAAGGCTGATAGCTATGATTGCCCGGTTTAGCCGCTTCTTCAGCAAGCGTAGCGATTACATCATGATGAGGAGGCCTGTCAGGGCCGCCAATTCCAAGAGAAATTATATCGGCTCCAGCGGCATTCAATTTTGCAACTTCTTTAAGTTTCTTAGAAAAATAATATTCCTGAATTTCCTGGACTCTGTCTGCAGGAACAATAGCATTATTTACCATATCATATTTCGTTTTTACATTCAGTATATTCTCCAAGTACACGCAAATCATTAATCAACGGCCGTACGGCATCTATAGCCTGTCGATAGCGTACAAAACTGTCAAAAGTAACATCTACATAAAATCGATATTCCCATTCCCTTCCGATAATCGGCATTGACTGGATTTTAGAAAGATTTATATCATAGAATGTAAGTATTGTCAACACTTTTGACAGAGCACCTTTAGTGTGGGATAATGTGAAAACAATCGAAGCCTTGTCAATCATTGATTCTTTAGGAGACATTTCATTAGCCACAAGCGGATCTGCAATAATCAGAAATCTTGTAAAATTTCGCTTATTCGTCTCGATTTCGCGTTCGAGTATATTCAATCCATATAATCCGGCTGCATATTCTCCGCAGATTGCAGCATGACCGTTAAGATTCTTCTCGGCAATCTCCTTTGCGCTTCCGGCAGTGTCAAATTTTTCAATCATTTTCAAGTTAGGATGCCTATGAAGAAATTGCTCACATTGCCTCAGAGCCATCGGATGAGAATTAACCTCTGTCAAATCATCTATCGCCTGTCCAGGCAGAGCTGCAAGCGTATGTGAAATTCTCATTTTGAATTCACCAATAATCCGGAGATGACTTTTACGTAACAATTCATGATTCTGAAGAAGGGAGCCGGCAATTGTATTTTCTATTGCAAGAATACCAATCAACGAAGAATCATTTTCAAGAATGTCAAACATCTCCTCAAAAGAGTCGCAGGGCAATGTTGTTATATCCTCTTCTCCAAAATACAACCTTGCCGCCGCATCATGGTAGCATCCTGCAACCCCTTGAATTGTCACTCGCTTGTTTTGCATCGTCTATCTTTTTAAAGTTGAAGTCCCGAACCTCAATGAGGAGCGGGACTTCAATTATGGTTTCTATTTAAATTTAATTTATACGCATACTAAGACCCGCTTCAATTTCTTGCGAAATAAAAGAAAGAATAATAATATGCATAAAATCGAGTCATTCTGTTGTTTTCTTAAAATTCCCCACAAAAATAAAGTAAAACTTTCAACTATGCAACAAAAAATTTCATTTTCTCTAAATTTTATTTCATATAGGCTTTAATTCATCCTTCAACTAATTGGGCAAATTAGAGTCAGCGACGAAAAAAGCAGTCTGAAAACGCAGGTCCGCATTAAGGATGTCAGGAAATAAAA
>CAZYXN010000169.1:0-4454 GCA_964651105.1 uncultured Muribaculum sp.
GGGCGCGTGTTACCAAGGCCACCATGCGCATCCACCACAAGCCCGGAGACGCTACGGAAGTGGATTGGACGGGGCAAACGCTCCCCATTTACGACTCCATAACCGGTGAGATCACGCCGGCGTACATGTTCGTAGCCGTTCTGCCTTGCAGCGGCTACACCTATACAGAGGTCACTGCTGACATGAAACTGGAGAACTGGCTGGAATGCCATATCCAGACTAGCCTCTCATATACGCTTAGCCGTTGCACAGCGGGATCCGGCTATCAACCCGGATCACATGACCGCCGAGTACCGAAAATATCTGAATTACAACAAGGAAGATTTCACAGTATGGGCGATTTCGGTCGGAACGAACACTGCCAAGGTCGTAGGCTATTGCCTACCCGCAGGAAAAGAAGCGGAGCAGGGCTATAAGGCTTGTGCGAGCCTGGCCAAAGAACGCTACGGACAAAAAGAAGCTGGAGGCGGCCTGCTATGAGGTATTACGGGATTCCACGTTACCATCGGTTCGGCTCGTCAGTACGGTGATCAAAGGCATTTCGTGCCAGTCGGAATCTCCAAACCGGATGGAGGGAAAATGCTTGTTCATCGAGCGAAAGCGCGCTTCTCTCTCCCTTAGAATTATGGCGGATTATTAATTTAAGGTGTTTTTGGTGTGGAGGATTCCCTGTCTTTCATTTTCATTCGAAGATATTTTTCAATTTCAACATATGTCCCTTTCTCATTATAATATTTTACAATATCTTCCTCCCCGTATTTGATTTTATACTCGTTAATAACATCAATTGTAGACATAACACGATCAACTAAAGAACTGCTCATATTTATTTTCTCCTATTTGAATTCTATTTGAATGTAATACAACAGAGCAACATTATTTGTGCGTCTTGCGATTTTCTGTCAAAGGTATTTGCTCGCCTGCAAATTAAACAAATATGCATACCGTCCGCCCTGTCGGAGTAATTCGGCATGTCCGCCTTGCTCAATAATATGCCCACTTTCCAAAACAAGTATCTTATCTGCGAGTGTGATGCTTGACAGTCTGTGAGATATCAACACTGCACTTTTATTCTCGGATATTTTAGAAAAGTCCTCAAAAATCTGATGTTCTGCAACCGGATCAAGAGAAGCTGATGGCTCGTCGAGTAAAATAATCGGCGCATCGCGAAAAAACGCACGCGCGAGTGAGATCCGTTGCCATTGTCCTCCCGATAGTTTTTTCCCGTTGCGGTCAAATCGCCGCGTTAAGTTTTCATCGATTCCATTTTCCCAATCCTTTATAAAGTCAATTCGGCTTTGACTGCAAGCTCGCAAAATATCGGTATCGCAATCTTTTTTTTCGAGTTTTGATAAAGCAACATTTTCCCGCAAACTGAAACTGTATCGTACATGGTCCTGAAACAACACGCCAAACAGCTCTCTCAACCTTACTATGTCATATTCTTTATTGGATACACCGTCAATCAGTATTTCGCCACTGCTCGGATCATAAAAACGGCACATAAGTTTTACAATCGTGCTTTTACCGCAACCATTCAAGCCGACAAGCCCAACGGTCTCTCCCTGTTCAATGGTAAATGAACAATGGCTTAAAACATCATGGTCTCCACCTGGATAGTGAAAAGATACATCTTTAAACTCAATTTTTGGATTACCTACCGGAATCATCGTGCCACCATGCTCAAGTAAGGGTTCCATCTCCAAAAATGAGCGCACATCATTTAGCTCCTTCGTATTTTTGCTGAACATATTAATCCGATAGCACAAAGAGGTGAAATCCCGTCTGAACTGTGTCAAAAGAGAAACATAATATGCCACATCACCAACGGCAATTTCCCCAGCTATCAATTTAATAACCGATAGAATATAAACGATCACTTCGTTTACAGTCAGCAAGACCAGCGATGCAATGTTTATCAGACAAACCCTGATGTTTTTGGCATGCACCGCCTTGTCCCAAAGCTCCCATATATCTGTGTAGAGTGAAGAAAAGTAGTCCTTCAAATGGTATAGACGCACCTCCGAGCTTGCTCCTTCAAAAAACAAGTCTTTGTAGTATTCAAGCTTTCTGTGAGATTTTGTGTAGTCTTTTTCAAAGCGGTAATTCATATCATTGACTTTCCTGTCACCGATCACGGAAGGAATGCAAAGTATGATAACAACCGGAACAAGCCACAAACTCAATGTCAACACCAGCGAGAAAGATATAATCAGGCGTATTGTTCTTTGCAGCATATCAAAAACAAAACTGACCATATTTTTGGTGGAATACATTAAATCCCATGCGTTATCCAATTTGTCGTTCAAATCGCTCGAATCAAAGAAAGCGAGGTCAATGGCAGACACCTTGTCAATCATCGCATTGTCAAGATAATAATTAATAGCATCGTTATACTTAAAGGAAACCAGATCCGATACCGTATCTAACAACTTTTCCATAAGCATAACGGCGCAATACAGCATAGTCAACCACCATATTTTTTGTACCAGCGGTTCGGCGTTGCCGCCAATCGCCTCTACAAGCGCATTGATCAATTCGCGCCAAAGAAACAGCGGAAGATATGGAAGTATAGATGAAATAAGAGAAAGCAAGAATTTCAAGATAAAATACTTCTTGGATGCCACCCAAATAATTTTTGATGCATAGCCTATATTTTTAAAATACTCTTTTATCTTATTCATGATCGACACCTCCCATATATTTTTTCGCCTGCATACGGTACATTTGCGCATATTTCCCGTCTTGCTTTATAAGTTCTGCATGGGTGCCGGATTCAACTACCGCACCGTCATCAAGCAAAAATATCTCATCGACCATCAAGATACTTGAGAGCCTGTGCGAAACCAGAATCCCCCCCTTATTTTTGCACAACCGTTTGAAAGATGAAAAAATGTAGTCCTCAGCTTCGGGATCAAGTGCCGATGACGGTTCGTCAAGAATCACAAATTGTGAATCGCGGAAGAATGCACGAGCAAGGGCAACTTTTTGCCATTGCCCTCCGGAAAGCTCCGCGCCTTTGTCATTAAATTTTCTTGTCATATCCGTATTAAGACCATTTTCCAGAGTTTCAATAATCCTGTCGGCTCCGGATGCCTTCGCCGCCAGATATACCGCTTCATCGTCACTTTTTCTGCGGATATCAGAAATTGCGATATTTTCACGCAGTGAGAGCGAATAATGATTTACATCCTGAAAGCACACTCCGAACATATTGTGCAGTTCCTCGAGAGGATAGCACTTAATACTTTTCCCGCCGAGCAATATTTCGCCTGATTGAGGCTCATAAAACCGGAGCAAGAGTTTAATTATCGTTGTTTTACCGGCGCCATTAACACCGATCAGGGCAATTTTGCTGCCTCCCTTTATTTTTAAGTTCAAATTCTTTATTGTGCATTCCTCATTGCCGGGGTATTGAAAGCAGACATTTCGGAATTCAATATCAGGAAACATGGGAATTCGTTCCGTTCCATCGTCTCGAATTGTGTTTTCATATTTTAAGAAATCCATGTACTGAATCACATGGGGAACATCGATTTCGATCTGGCATGCAAGAGCCTCGATAATTGTTGCAAAATTCTCGCCGGTAGTCCCCGCAAGACCAATATACATGGCGAGAGTACCGATTGCCATAGTACCGTACAGAACGGAACGAACCGACAAAATAATCATAACAACGATGCCACTGTAGGTTAGAAGTGAGGCTAGAAAAGAAGCAACAGAGCCTTTTATAAAGAGCTTGGCGCGTTCATTCCGTATTTTGTTCCATAAGCTGTTATATTTACCTTTAAAATAATCTGCTAAGTTATATAATCGCAAATCCTTAGCGGCAAACTGACTTGTTAGCAGAGCCTTATAGTAATTTTTCTTGCGTGTCTCGGGGATATTGTCAATCGACCATTGATCCACTTTGGTTTTATGCTTATATGAAATGATTGATCCGGGGATATAAGTTGCCATATACATTAAACCCAACAACGGATTGTAAGACAAAAAAACAATAATTCCGGACACAAAAGTGATCAACCGAATGATTGTATCAACAGCCCAACACATGTTTTCCGTAATATAACTTTCGCTTGTTTGTGCCGCTTTTAAGTTTACAGAATTGCTTGGATCATCAAAGAATGCGGTATCTATCTGAGCCATCTTCCTCATAATTGCCATATCCATGTTATATATTGCTTTTCGTTCAATCTTTTCGTATATAACAGTATTGAAATGAGTGATAACAGAAGATAGCACCCCCAGTGTAAGATAAGCCGAAAGATAGACCCATACAACATAGTGAACTGCTCGTGTTTGATATATCAAAGTTAGTTCGTCAAGTATAAGCTTCCATATCCATACATTTAGAAGCGGTATTGCATATTTGACACCAGTCAGGCACCAATATATAGCGGCGCGGCATGTATCTGTTTGAAAAAGCAATCTAACAAGAAAGGCTTCCGTTT
>CAZYXN010000170.1:0-4372 GCA_964651105.1 uncultured Muribaculum sp.
GAAACCAACAGTTTGCTAAACTGTCGTAGGAGTAACCCTACCACGAGTTCGAATCTCGTCCTCTCCGCCCTATGATAAAAGTCGAGTTTCAACCCTCGACTTTTATCATTTATAATTGAAAGAAACTCAGGCAGTTATACCCCTTTCCGTACTATACGAAAATTTTGTATCGAACCTGTGGTTTCCGGCAGTATGAATGAAGTTTTGTGCATCGCACAGAATCTGCTGCAATCTCCAAGTTGTTCGCCCGTAAATCTTCATTCAAATGGCGAATATTTCGTTAAAATTTACTAACAGAAACGGACGGTTCTGCCTGTGTGCAACCGTCGTCGGAACTACCATCCGACACTACCGTACTGTCGATGAACTGAGGAATCCCGACTTTAAGACTTGGGATAAGACCACTCAAAGATTTGGCTCACGCCGCCCAATCGACCGTACCAACAACCAGATTCTTTCTGACATCCTCAGACATTACGAGGATTTGATGAAGGCGTATGATTTCGCTTCCGGCAAGGAACTCTTTGCATTTCAGTCTTATAATCCTGAAGAGCGGCCTAAAGAAGAGGTCAGGAAGATTCCAGCAAGACCAACGTCTCCCCCACAAACACGACGAGCCGAAAACAAAGTGGCATCTTCCGAATCCGGAATCACTCTTGGAAAATGGCTGGATGAGATAATCGAGGAAATCAAAAATCCGACCCGCCTCAAGCCTTCAGCCAGCTATCAAGGTTATTTAACACTTCTGCATAAGCTGGAAGCAGAGGGAAAGCTCATAAATCAGCCTGTTTCTTCTCTGGGAGATGACAGTTTTGTGCAACTCATAAAGTGGTTGGGCAAACAGAAGGGCAAAAATGGCAAAGGAGTTAACTTTATTGGCACGATGAAAATGTTCGCTGCCGCAATTAGCCGTGCCAGAAAAGCCAGACTGACAACTTATCGTCCCGACTTTCCATACATGGATTATGCGCCGGTGCATAAAGTCACTGATAAAGCTAAAGACTTCCTGACTAACGGCGGCGCGATTCAGAGCCTGACGGAAGAACAGTATGAAAAGTTTGTGTCAATGGGCCTCAGTGAAATTAAGCTGGCTCGTGGTGAAAAGATGGAATATTACAAAGAGCTTTACAGAGATTTCTGTATGCTCCTGTATGAAATGAAGTCGAGGCCCATCGATATCCTCCGGCTCCATTGGAACAATATAGCTTATGATGAAGCTACCGGTCGTTTCACTTGCACCTATATCCCTGCCAAAAAGAAGAATTACGGGGCGTCGAGCAAGCGCACATCAAAGGCACTCGTGATACAGTATCTTTCACCTAAAGCCGTAGAGATTGTCCTGAAGTATCAAGGAAAGTCCAAAGGTGGCTATGTGTTCCCATTTGCCTTGAATCAGACACGCTGGAATCTGAACGACCCTCAGCAGTTCCATTACCACTACTATAAAGGCAACCACATCTGCGGACAAATCAACAGATTCCTGCATAAAGTCGGACAACATCTAAAAGTGCCCTTCCAACTGACTCTCTATGCTTTCAGAAGAACGGCTATCACTCAGGCTATCATTGAAAACAAGATGCCGATTACAATGATAGCGAAAGTTGCCGGTACATCTGTAGAAATGATTGAGGCTCATTACGCCAACTATCTCCATGCTCTTGCCGCATACTAACGCAAAACTCCCTTCCCGGAATCAACCGGGAAGGGAGCCAACATTTATAGAGCATGAATCACTTTTTCGGAAGTGCGTTGTAGATACGCTCTACGAGAGCCCAGAAATCATCCGGACAAGGTTGTTCGGCAAGAGCTTCGCAACCTTTCTTGATATATTCCAGTTCTTCTGGAGTGAATTCTACGGTATGAGGCTGAGTCATGTCCTTTTCGATGTTCCAGACTATGCCCTTGCCATCTTCGTTTTCTTTGATTTCAAATTTCTTCTGGTCTTCAGCTGTCAGACAAACCTTCTTCATAATGCTACGCTTCATGGCGTATTCCATAAAGGTGTTCTGCTGTGGGAGTAGCTGAGGGAAATAAAGACGATCTTTAACGTGTAGTTCCATAACTGTTCTTTTGTTGTTTTTGTAAAAGAATAGTCAGGTCGGATTTGATGGGTTTGAGATTTTGCCGATTATATAAAAAAAGAAAAGCTCGAACCGTGAGGCTCAGGCTTCAATATGGATGTCATTTTACGTCATATGATAATCGTAAATACACCTTGCTTTTTCTGCTCCAGTTTCTTTACTTGCTGCTTTTGCTTTTCTTTCATCACTTCAATTAACTGAAGTGCTTTTGGGGTTGGTGCTTTTATGGTAGTATTCTGAGTCATTGAGTTGAGTATTTATTCTTACATATAATCTTGTGGAGCATTGACAATAAAGTTTCCTCTATAAGTTTGATTCAAACGAGTCTCAATGTCCTTGAATGTAATAGCGCCGGATTTTAATTGAACCATGTTAATCATCAGATAAATTGTATTTGTGGTATCAGCTGCTTGATAGAATGTCTGAGGGCCAAATAAGTTGACCATCATTCGTTGATAAAATTTGAATCTTCGACTCCCGTTAGTCAAATTCACCTTCTTACCTTGTATGTCTTTTTCCAAATCCGGTGCAGCTACAAAACCAAATGATACAAGAGGATTCTTTCTATAATATTCCAGCATTACCTCAATGCAGGTTCGCACGATGGTACGGGGCTCATAGTCATTTGTCAGCAAAGAGTATCTGTTCTTGCTTTTCTCTACTCCTTTCCAATAGAATTTAATACCGTAAAACTCATGCTCAAACCCTTCTACCTCGACTATGTATCTCTTATTGCTTTTGGTTGATTTGAATGACCATAAATCAATAATGCGAAGCGAACTTTCGTCCTTGCCTCGCATTATCAATTTAGGTTTATAAAATTCGGGATAAGAAATCACGGAAGTAGATACGAGTATGAGGAAATTCTAAGTTTTTGACGATCAGCACTTGTAACACCTCTTAGTTTTATTGTATGACAAGTGACACCAGAAACCTTGCCAGTCTCGTTAGATGAAGATGTTTTCATCAGCATTGGTTTGTTTTTTAATGCGTTCATACTTGTCAGTTTTTAGTTCTGCCACAAATTTACGACTAAAATCCTGAAGTCGCAAATATTTGTGTTCTTAATTTTGATATTCTTTGTAATATTAACATTTGTCTTATTGATATAGTTCTAAAAGAATGAGGAGAATACCATAAAAGATATTCTCCACCGCTTCTTTATTTATAGTGCTCAGTCTACTGCTTGTGCAGATGCCGGCGCTGTTGTTTCACCAAGTGAGTATATTATAACTGATGCCAATCCCAATATACGGACCAATTTTATTACCAGTTCCATAATATCCGGCCCCGACGTGTAGGCCAAGACCCCATCGTTTAGGAGGTTCACGGATATGTTGCGTAATTCTGACTGTTCTCTCAAAAATATCAATACTGTCTAAACTCACATTGAATCCGCTGACCCATGCGTGATATGTGCTGTCATTATATTCCTTCTGTTGTATCGGGACTTCCACATATACACTATCGACTTTGATGATGTCAGAGCCTTGTGTATAGACAGTATCGGCTATCGGCAACTTTACAGGCACATACCGCAATACCACGCTGTCAACCGGAATCGGCTGTCTGTATGTAATGGTATCAACGATTGTATCTCGAAATATAATTGTGTCATTTTCAGGAGGCGATGATCTGGAACATCCGAGCTGACCATCGGCGAACCCTGTCAAAAGGGCGAGTAAGACAACAATAATATATGGTAACTTTTTCATAGCAAATCTTGATATTCCGGAATGGCGTTGAAACACGGACACTCCTTGATATACTCGTATGGGTCAATTATACCGTTTCCATTCAAATCCGGAGATGTGTCACGGTGTCCGATAATACGTTTCATTGTAGGATAACGTGCTATGAGCTGCTTCAGGAGTTTGATTAAGCTCTCTTTCTGTTGTGCAGTTCGAGTGTCCTTAATCATTCGACCATTAGTATCACGAGCGTCAAGACCTCCGATATAACAGATACCTATAGAATTGGAATTGTGTCCAGAAGCGTGACATCCAATCTTGCTTTCAGGTCTGCAAGCCTCAATAGTGCCGTCCTGATGAATGATATAATGATAGCCAATGTAGCGAGTCCTACCAAAGCTATCTTGATATGCAGAAAACTTACGAGCTTTGTGAGCTGCATTTATTTGGTCTGCTGTATAAGGCACGCCTTCTTTAGTAGCTGAACAATGGATAATTATTTCATTGATAAGCCGAACACCGGAAGTTTCCCCAAGAGTTTCCCAAGTATGTGCGCAGACTATGCCATCAACTGTTAATCCGTGTTCTTTCTGGTAATTG
>CAZYXN010000171.1:0-4292 GCA_964651105.1 uncultured Muribaculum sp.
CTATTCCCCATGAAATCAGTATCACTATAATTAATGGCGTAGCAGGAGTGATGATTTTCACATCTTGCAATTTCAAATGGCCATACCATGCAAACGTCATAAAGATATTAGAAATTACCAATAGCCCGATTGTCAGCCAAACATTCATAGCATATAGTATTATTAAATTATCATTTCAAGGTTGTCTTGTCTCTATGTTTAAAATAGTCTTTGGCGATAATCATATCGCTTATTTTGCGGGCATTTTTCATAATATCCATTATTTCCGGATTTATGCCTGCGGTATCTCCGCTAATCTTATTTGTCATCGACGAAATAGCGAAAGCCGGTTTGCCAGACTCCAAGATACTTTGCCCCATCCCTTTCCACTCATAGTCATCAAGTCCCATTAACTGTAATATCGTCGGATACATATCGACCTGGCCCATTACTTTATCGTATCGTCCAGCAACGGGAGAGTTCAACACTATAAATGGCGTAAACTGGTTTTCATCTATAATTCCTTTCATCCTATCGTCTTTCAACAATTCATTACGATTGGCGGCAAGTCCCTCATGGTCTCCGGTTATCACTATCATTGTTTCGGAATAATCCGACCGGGATTTCAGATACTCAATAAGCGGTTTTAATGAAGCATCGGTGTAATGTGCCATCGTTACATAATCGGCCGCTTTTTTTGCCCATGATTCCGGAATCACAAATTCAGGGTCATGCAATTTTTCCGGAAGTACAAATGGATTATGACCCGAATATGTCACCCATTGCAAGAAGCCGGGCTCTCCCTCTTGCCAAATCTCTTTGCGCGTTAATTTATCCACACTTTGACGTAAAAATGAGCCGTCGCTCAATTTTGCCGGATTTCCGACAAGCTCATCATTGCTCCAGGAACTGCGATGAAGCAATGTGTCAATGCCGAATGCCTTCCCTATTACATCCTGATTCCATACGATCGGCTTATCGCATGTCATTATATAAGCGCGAGTATTGCTGTCGCGCTCTTTCATCGCTTTTGTTATTGTTTTGTAGGATGAATGAGGGTATTTCATGCTATAAACACTTTGCATCATAGGCAACATGCCTGCATTAAACAGAAGCTGGCAATCAATCGAACGGCCTGATGCTACTTGTGTAAGAACTTTCGGGGCATACAGTGTGGTGCTGTCATTTACAAGCGAGTTAAGGTAAGGTGTGATAGGTTTTCCATCTACATCCTGCCCTATAACCCAGCTTTCCAATGACTCACATAATATAATTACAAGATTCTTACGACCGGAAATGGAATCAGGCAACGCATTATATGGGAGAATCTCATTTTTAGTATTTAGCCAATCTTCTATCTCGATAACATCCTCTTGGCTGAGAGATGCGGATGCAGCCTGTGTCCCTTGGTAAATCAAATTGCCGAATACCGTATAGACGGGAGCTATGCAAGTTGCATAATAGCATGACTCTTCCATTTTACCGATCTGTCGTTTATATCCACCTCCGACCATAGCCAGGCTCCATGATATACAACCGAACAAAATTGTCAGAGCCGCATATTTACGTATACTTAATTTTTGCTTCTTTGTTTGTCCTTTTGAAGCGGCCAATAGGACTGCTGCCGTTATAATTGCTAATGAAATATCGCTCCAACGAAGCGAATCCCAGATGCTTGCTGTAAAATCTTTCAGATTTCCGGCAAGGAAATAGCTGTCAAGCGGTATAGCGGTGAAGTATGTGCGACAATACATCAGATTGGCTTCCAGAAGCAGATCCAATATTATCAGCACGATAGCTTGTATCCATATTTTCCGAGACAATACGTACGGAATTGTCAACACGAATGATGCAAATACGGCATTCACATATAAAGCCGGATTGCTCATCCCTCGGAATGTGGTCTCAAGACACCATAAGACATCGAAAGTTATAAAAATAAGAAAACATCCGACAACAAGTGTGTATGCCCGATTGATATTATTTCCCATATAGCTAGTGTCTATATTATTTGGTATAATGCAGCAACACGTTATTCAACGGAGGCAGTTGTCGTCTCTTGATTAGAGATGTGTCTCGAGCTACATTTATATTATGTTTATTAAATATATTCATTGCCGATTTTTCAAATAGATGACAATGATTTGCCCAAGGCCCTGATTCGCACTCTTCTACAAAAACAAGTCTGAAATTATGCGATTTATCAGCGGGAAGCGTGAATATAAGACGATATGAGGCATCTTTTACATAAGCTTTACCGGAGACATCGCGAGAAAGCGTGACAGAAACGACAGCTCCTCCGCGTGTATCGGTTGTTTTCATGTTAGAGATGAAATTTCCAAGCGAATATACTACAAAACAGTTGCTTCCATCATCTTTCTTTCTCATTTCCATAGGCTGAATCACGTGTGGGTGTGAACCGATTATCATATCTACTCCGTTTTTCTCAAGAAATTTGGCAAGCGAACGTTGAGCCTCATTTGGCAACAGGCGGTATTCATCGCCCCAATGGACACACGCCGCAATGAGTTCCGCTCCGGCTTGATGCAGCTTTACGATATCCGAAGATATTTTATCCCGATCTATATAGTCGACTATAAAAGGCGGCAATGCTTCAATCCCGTTGGTGCCATAGGTATAATTCAGAAAACCTACTTTGAATCCTCCTATAATTTTTATCATTGGCAACACGGAATCTCTCTCGGTACTGTTTCGATAAGTGCCTAAATGGGCAAGATACCGGCTGTCCAGTTGGTCAAGGGTTCTCACAGCCCCATTTGACCTTTTGTCAAGCGTATGATTATTGGCCGTCAGCATCATGTCGAATCCGGCATATGCCAGTGCGTCAAGATATGAATCAGGTGCGCTGAAACACGGATATCCCGTATAAGGGGATCCGGCAAGCGGAGTTTCAAGATTCACCACTGCATAATCCGCGCTTTCAATAAGCGGAGTTATATTCTCAAAACAATCGGCATAGTCGTATCTGCCATCTGCCTTTTTTGCTGCTTCAATTTGAGCGGCATGTTGCATTGCGTCCCCGGCAAATACGATTTTCACTTCATTATTACCCTTGATTAAAGAACCAAGGGTAAATAATAATATCATCATCAGACCGTGCATGGCCGTTTGTCAATTAGTATATGGCGTGCTGTCCTGCAAGAAGAGTGTTTTTCATCAATGAACAGATTGTCATCGGGCCTACACCTCCCGGAACCGGAGTGATGTACGAACACAAGGGAGCTACATTTTCAAAATCCACATCACCACACAAGCGGAATCCGCTTTTACGTGACGCGTCAGGAACTCTCGTTGTACCGACATCAATGATGACAGCGCCCGGTTTGACCATATCAGCGGTAACAAATCCGGGATGTCCCAAAGCTGCGATTATTATATCCGCTTCACGGCATATCTCTTTGATATCCTTGGTCGCGCTGTGACACACAGTGACAGTCGCATCTCCGGGATTATGTTTTTGCATCATCAGTGTCGCTACCGGTTTGCCGACAATATTGCTTCTGCCGAGGACTACGCAACGCTTGCCCTTAGTCTCAATATTATAACGTGAAAGAAGTTCGAGAATACCCGCAGGCGTTGCGGAGACGAAACAAGGAAGCCCGATTGACATGCGTCCGACATTGACGGGATGGAATCCGTCCACATCTTTACGGTAATCAATCGCCTCTATTATCTTTTGATCGGATATATGTTTCGGCAACGGAAGCTGGACAATGAATCCGTCCACATCTTTGTCCTCATTAAGCTGCTGAATGGCTTCAAGAAGTTTAGTTTCGGTGACATCGTCTTCAAAACGTATCAAGGTGGATGTAAATCCGCATTGTTCGCAGGAGCGCACTTTATTGGCCACATATGTTTCACTTCCCCCGTCATGGCCTACCAATATCGCAGCAAGATGTGGCCGCTTTTTCCCTTCAGCAACCATTTTGTCTACCTCCGCCGCTATTTCTTCTTTTATTGTGTCAGCGACCTTTTTCCCATCTATAAGTGTCATATCTGAATCGGTTTTTAATAAAACAAATAACGCACCGGCAGAAATATACCGATGCGCATTGATAAGTCTCCTGTGGATTCCTTATTTGCGTGCAATGCTGTCGCTTACAGTAAGACGAGCACGACCTTTGGCGCGACGGCGGGCAAGAACTTTGCGACCATCGGGGGTAGACATGCGTTCACGGAATCCATGCTTATTCACTCTTTTTCTGTTAGAGGGCTGAAATGTTCTTTTCATCTTCTTATAATGTTGTTATTTATTATCAAGTGCTAAAGCGAGTGCAAAATTAAGCAAAACA
>CAZYXN010000172.1:0-4286 GCA_964651105.1 uncultured Muribaculum sp.
ATTTTTGACAATGGGGTCAGGCTCACCGCCTGACCCCAACATTTATTATAGAACCATAAAAACGCGAGCGGCTCAAGTGTGTCCACACCCGAGCCGCTCACGTTTTTTATTATCGTGAAGTCAAAAATCCCTGCCAATTCATAAAGATAAAATGTCTAACGGAACACATATCGCAGATCGCCGGTAACGTTTTTACGTTATGCTTTCGCAACCGTCATTGTCTGTTTCCGGCGGCATACAGCTGCAAAAATCAGTAATCTCAGCCGATTCCTCTGCTCTTTCGAAATCGCTTTCATTACACTTCTCATTATGTCTTTTGCGGTATAAGTTCTCAGAACCTTTCCCCACAGCGTTCAATATCACGCCCAAAATTTTAACGTTAATATATTCGAACTGACGCACTGCATCTGTCAAGACATTCTGATTGCAATAATCCTGACGCACCACCAACAGCATTCCATCCGTATATTTGGCAAGTGCCATCGCGTCACTAACTTCTCCAACAGGTGGCATATCCAAAATAATGTAGTCGTACCGGTCGCGCAACGATATCAGCAGCGATTTCATGCGTTCCGAACTAAGCAGCTCCACCGGATTGGGTGGTAGTTGCCCTGCAGTAATGGCATAAAATGCGTTTTTATCTTCGGAAAGCTTGCATTTGTGTATCATTTCTTCCAATTCACACTGACCGGAAAGGTATTCAGACATCCCCGGTTTTTTGTCGATCCGAAGTTTTTCTGCCAATGTCGGTCTGCGCATATCGCAATCTATAAGCAAAACGTTCTTATCCAGCTCCGCTTCGGACGCAGCAAGGTTTACACACGAAAAACTCTTACCCTCTCCACTTAGCGCGCTCGAAACCCCGACCAATCGGCTTGTATGGCTGTCTGCAAAGGAAAACTCAAGCTTTGTTCGCAGGAGTTTATAAGCCTCCGACGCAACAAACGAAATTCCTTCCGTAATCGTCTGTGAATTCTTTTCCGGCTTATCCCCTGCATTACCCATATTCTTTTCAGCACGACATCCATAATAATGCCTCTTCTTATCGCAATTTACCATATCGGGTATTATTGCCAATATCGGGTAGTGACAGGCAAGTGCAATATCCTCCTCTGTCCAAATGGAGGTATTGAATATTTCTCGAAGTGCAACGATTCCCAAGGTCGATATCAATCCAAACGCCATTCCCATGACCGCATTTTTCTTGTAATTGGGAGAGCTGGCATGATCGGGTACGATTGCCTCCTCTACCACCTTTGCAGATGTTCCCTCAATAATCGTACCTATTCTTTTCGGCAATACATATGCAACGGCATTGGCAAGTCTTTCCGCCTGTTCCGGGGTTTCAGCAGTTACCGTCACTTCAAATATCTCCGTATCTTCAACCGATTCTGCATGAATCATCTTTTTAAGTTCGGAACAGGTCACATTTACATCCGCATATTCAATAACATCCCTAAGCGTTTCCCTCGTTTTTAAGATGATAATATAGGAATCAACTAAATTACGGGATGTGGTCAAATCATTTGCAGATAAACTCAGTGATGCACCATCCACAGAAATAGAGTTATTGTTGACATAAAATTTAGCCGACGCTTCATATTGGGGCGTAATGAGCAAAAAACTCCCTGTAAAAATAAGTGCTGCACACAAAACGCCGATAAAAACTGCCAACCACAGTCGATTTACAACCGAGCGCATCACCCGGCTTAAATCAATCTCTATTTCTTCATATGTCTGATTCATATGCATTTCTCCATGACGGTCATTTCAGAATCACTTTAGAATGTGACCTCACCATCGTGCGAAAGCAGAGCTGCCGATGTTATATCAGAAAGCCTCATCAACTCACGCACAAGCTCCCCTCCTCGGGCAGTACGAAGTTCCAGCACCATATCCAGCGATTCCGGTGTCATATTTCTCGATTTCACGTTAAAATGTTTATCATATTCCTTAACCACATTTTTTATCATTTGTTCTGCATCCAAATCGGATGTATTTACCACCAAAATCATCGGTGCTTTTGCCACCGGAAGCCAGTTAAGGAACAGAATAACGATCGTAAGTACAATAGATAATATGATTGCTATTTGTGCCAATCCTGCACCGCAAATGATGCCGACGCTGATTGACCAGAACAGGAAAAACAAATCCATCGGTTCTTTAATCGCCGTACGGAAGCGGACAATCGACAACGCGCCCACCATACCGAGAGAAAGAACTACGCTCGACTGCATCGTCAGGATCAGTGACGCTGTTGTTATCGACATTGCCGCCATTGAAATATTAAAGTTTTTCGAGTAAAAGGTTTTTCTTGTCAAAACCCGATAAACCATAAAAATATAAAAAGCTAACCCACAGGCAATGGTCAACGCGACCAATACCGTCATTGTATCAATCTCCGCAGAGGCGTATCCTTCCAAAAAGGATTTTTTGAATATGTCTTTAAAACTCATCATCTGCTCCTATCTGCATACATTCTGCATATGTAATATTTAGAAAAAGCCGTCTGTTGTAAATTCTGCAATTGTAGATTCCGATAAATGAAATCCGGCAGATATTCGTCATACTTCACTTCAAGCAGTTGCTGTCCGGTTTGCAGCACCGGTCTTTTGGGTATGCATTCATCAAGGAAGCAGTCAATTGCCGTTGAAGAGCTGATATTGGTATCCAATGTGATTCTGACATTTCCATATTGATACACATATGGGATTCGGATATATTCGACAATCACCACCGGTCTGAGCCGTCTTGTAAGCATCTGCAATGTCATCTTTCGCAGCAGTGGCGGCTGTTGTGCAATATCTGGCAGTGGCTTTCCTTTCATCAGCAATCGCGTCTGTTCCGGTGAAAGCGGACAGGATGTTTTTAATGTTTTCCCGCGTTCTTTACGTTTACACTCCAGTATAATTCTTGTTGTGTCGTGATTATAGATACGAATGCGAAACTTTTCGCGTGGGTCTGTTCCATTTTCATTTTCGTAGAATCCGCGGTTTTCATAATCATCAAAATATAAACTGCGAATTGTGTACACGCCATCTGCTCCTACATGGCGATCGCGCGGAATCAGATGCTCAATGCGATTTTTAATCAACGCAATATCTGCCGTGCTTATGATATATTTCATTTCATGGCGAAATTTACGTTCATCGTCTTTTCCCATTTCCCGTCACCTGCTTTTCATACGTTTCATGTCAATCCAAACAATCGTCACGCCCAAAATTGCAATCAACCCGAACGGTATCAGTTTGATAATCTGATTCATTTGTTTATAGGAACTGTCTTTCCACTTTGCATATATTTTCATATCCTCCGTGATCGGTCGGCTGATATCGACCGGTTCATCGGTATCGACATCATACCAGCCTAAAAAGACGGAATACGCCGAGTCTTCAAATTCATACAGCGTCGGCAGTGTCTCTCCTGAGAACACCACATAGTGCGCATAGTGACTGCCAAATCCCTGGTCTGCCTGTACTTCGTAATATGTCTCCCCATCCAGCCAAACCCGGTTCAAAAATTCAATCCGTTGTGACATGTAAGAAACAATATTATCTATTTCCTCCTGTATCCGTGTAGTATCCAATTGCCAGCGATTATGATCCATAACCGACGACTGTGAAATTTCCTCTGCGTAATCCCGGATTTTTTCCGTCAGAAGTTCCTCCAAAAGCGGCAAACAGCAGTTTTGATATCGCTCAACTATCTGCTCATAAAACGCATCTTTTCGATAGAGAGAATGCAACCATGGCGTATCATATCCATCATCTACATTCAGTCGATTTGCGAAAAAAGTTTGTGGTTCTTGTAAATGCCACACATCAGGGTTAGCCATCGTTCGGTCATAATCCCACACCGGACCGGCATAGATTTTTTCCTCTGGATTTTTTCCATCATAATAAAAGAACTGGCTAATCGCGCCTGCATCTCCGTTGCCGAAGATTTCCTCAATCAGATACTTATTTACCCAGGAATCCACATCAATCAGCTCTGTCCAGTGCTTTCCGCTGATCGGATCGTTACCATCTTCGGAAAGAAGTGCATTTTCCACCGACTGCATAGTCTTCGCGATCGTTTTCAGCTCCACTTTTGTGGGAGCTTCCGGATAGTGCACACGAAGTGCCTGTTTCGCCTCAGTCAGCACATAGGGATAGTTCTGCGCTTCCAGTTTATTCTCCAATTCCAGCGACAGCAGGAACGATCCATCCTGTCCAATATCCACCCGCTCGGAATGCACTTCATTACGCTCTATCAGCTGATAGAGTCCTGCATATTCTCCATTCAAA
>CAZYXN010000173.1:0-4246 GCA_964651105.1 uncultured Muribaculum sp.
GAAGTTTTCAGCGTCCAGTAACATAGCATTTCGCTTTTTGGTAAAATCTCTGCGATTACCACCCTGCATACTCTGATGATATAGTTCGTCAACCTTCTCGATAACTTTAATCAGTTGATACTTCTGTATAGTTGACATTCCGTGTAAACGGTTAATGTGCTTAAAATCGCGAGAATTGTAATAGTAAAGGGCTTCACCTCTTAAATCTTCGCGTCTTGCAGCACGACCGATCTCCTGAACATAGTCACAAACATTACCGGTTGGTGCAAAATGGACTACCAGTTCAATGTCATTGATATCGATGCCCATGCCGAATGCTTTTGTTGCAAGCATTACCAACTTTTCTTTAGCAAGAAATTTTTCATAGTTTTCTTGTTTGGCATCTTTGCTGAGAGATCCATGATAGATCGCTATATGTTCAATCTTTCGTTTGCTTCTGAAGTATTCATAGCATCGCTCAATTAGTGCTACTGTCGGAAAGTAGATAAGGGTCTTCTTGTTGGTAATGAGTGCCCGGTGGAGTATCGTTTCGATCTGTTCAAACTTATCCAATTCATACTCGGCGCGAACGCCCTTGGGCTTTTGGGGACGGTTAATGACAATGTCAATATCTTCGCGCTTTACATAGCCTAAGTATGTGATAGGGCTAAGCATATGGAGACTATTGATGGTTTCTGTGTACATATCCTCCGGACCATGATAAATGGCAGTTGCAGTGAATGTACCAATTACAAAAGAACGCCCCTTCGTTTTCATCTGCTGTTTTCTGAGCTTTCGGATATGATCTCCCAAATACCAGTAATCGGGGCGAAATTGTTTGCCCCAAGTAGTAACAATGTGGGCCTCATCAATTACAATCATGCCAATGATTCTGTCACCAATCAGCTGCTCTACATCGCTACGACTAAGCAAGGTCTCTGGAGAAAGGTACAGGATATGATATTGTCCATCGGATACCTTCTCGATAATATCTTGCTTGATAATGGGCGAAATATCAGAGTTGATTGTTTTTGCAAATGAGTAGTTTTTTAGTTCAAGATTCTTAACTTGATCATTCATCAAACCAATAAGAGGAGATATGACGATGGTCAGCAGATTATACTTTTCTGCAAGATAAATTGCCGGAACCTGGAACATTACGGATTTACCCGCACCGGTAGGTGCTGTGACGAAAACATCGCGAAAATCCTTTCCCTCACCGCAGTTTTCCACTTCCTCGACTAAGTTGGCGATGATACTCTCCTGGGATACCTGTTTCACTACTTTTTCGCTGCGTTCCAGGGCAGCCATATCATAGACAGGTAGGTTTCTGAAAGAGGGATGCCCCCAAAATCGGCTAAGAATCTCACTATACTCATCACGATGAGAGTATTCGTCCTCAAGCTCTTGAGATTGAAGGATAAACACTTCGGTGTACTCCTGCCAATAGTGGGAAATGACAGCAATATGGTCCTTCAGTTTGTTGGCATCACCCGTATAGTTGGAAATACGAACATATATTTCATCGGGCTCAGCAAAAAGAAGTTTCACGAAGTTGATGTAGTCAGATTCTTCGATAATCTCAATAAAGTCATCGCTCTGATCGGCTGAATACAGTAAATCCTCGTGTTTGTTCTCAAATACATTTACGGTTATGACTTTATGGCTACGCAAGGCGGGGACAGAGCAGTAGGCCCCCATTAAGTAACCGTTGTATTCCTTCAAGCCTTCAAAAATCGAAACATATTCATCTACATCTCCAATATAGCGACTGTCAGTTTCGCCTGCGTCAGATTCGTCGAAGTGTGTCAACAGACCGGTTCGAATCGCAGTAGGAAAGCACTCTTCTACAGGGAACTGCTCCATATAGATGTTGTTGTTCAGAATGTAGATTTTTTTGTACTGTGTGACGATAAAGTCGGCAAGGAGAAGGAACTCTTCATAGGTCAAGAAATGCCTGTGTCCAAATATGGACATGAAGTATCCTAACTTATTGGAAACGACATTCGATAAATCGATTCTTCCAATAGTGTCATCAACGATAGAAAGAGGAATGCCCTTCAGAACAACAATTGTATCGTTCCCTATATTAAGGCTTTCGATTTTTTCTCTAATACAATTAGCAATCACTCTATTAGCCATAATCATTCCTCCGCGAATACTTTAAGTCGGCGCAAACGAGAAGGATGCCGCAACTTTCGAACCACTTTTGCCTCAATTTGTCGAATGCGCTCCCTTGTCACACCATATATTGTGCCAATTTCCTCCAATGTTCTTGGATGATTATCCTCCCACCCAAACCGCAGTTTAAGTATTTCTTGTTCCTTTGGTCTAAGAGTGGCCATTACGGCATCCAATTCTTGGCGAAGTTCCTTACTAAAAATAATCTCTTCTACAGAAAGCTCTTCTTCCATTGGAATAAAGTCGCGAAGTGTTGAATCTTGGTCCTCGCCAATCGGAAGATCCAGCGAAAACTGTGACAAATAGTTGTCCCTGAGAACTATACATTCCCACACCTCATTTACAGTTAGTGCCATTTCCTCAGCAATTTCCTCAGGAGTCGGATCACGCTCCAACTCCTGCAGCAACTGGCGGGAAACACGAGTGACTTTATTTATTCGCTCCATCATATGGACCGGGATACGAATAGTATATCCGTGGTCCATTATTTCTCTGGATATAGCTTGCTTTATCCAATAAACCGCATATGTACTAAACGAGCCACCAAGTTTCAAATCAAACTTCTGAGCCGCTTTAATTAGTCCCATAAAGCCAACTTGTTCCAAATCCTCGGAATCAAGCCTATGTGCATACCGCTTTTCATAGGCAAAAACGTATTTAATAACCAAGCCATGATTCTTGACACAAAGATCTTGCATGGCTTGTCGGTTTCCTCGCTGAATTAAATGGCACAGAATTTCATTGGACTGACGGACTTTTTTGTTTAAGACCAGCTCTTCAAAGTGAGTGTTACTGGATTTTTTGTCTCTAAAAAGATCTTCATCATAGTGTATTTCAAAATCATCTGCCGATAAATCTTCTGCCAGCTCATTCTCAGCATCGATGTCGAGAATGAGGACATCCTCTGCAACATGGCTATCAACAAGATTTATTCCGTTATTGAAAAGAACTTCGCATACCGCGTACTGCTCTTTACGCGACAGGATAGAGAACAACTGATCAAATTCGTCATAGGTGATTGCACTGTCTTCTACATATGGCGTTACCATGTTGAGGATGATTTCTTCATTCAAGGCTATCCTGTCTCCTTTCTCTGTTTATAGCCAACTTACAAAATCGGGATGCTCCTCCGAAATCTCCTTGAGCAATCTTGCAATTTCAAAAGTTGAGACTTTTATTGTTGTTACAATATTGTTGATTGCTCAGGTCAGTGGAATCATCGCCCAACTATACAGATACTTTTTATTGCTTTCTTTCGGGCTTTCAAGCATAAGTGCATCCACGGTTCCATCTTGACCATTGGTGGACTTCTCCTATAAAACACATCAAAGTCCATGTAAACCACGGTCCATCCGTTGAGCCCTCTGGCAGAATCATACTGAAAAAGTCTTACTTCCTCTGCATCAATGGAATAACCATCTCTGTTATTGGTGGCTGTTCCATCCCAAGTAAAGATTCCGTTCTGCTCAAAATTGCTCTTTGAGGCGAAAGAAGTATTGCCATAATTTCTTTTTACAAATACGTAAGGAACCAGATGGAGCACATTATAAGCGATATTCCCCGCATCAGAGAGTCACTGCATTTTCTGATGATGTACGCTGGAGAGGTTGTCATCCTTCGTAATGACAGCCTTATCTCCGGGCATATTGGTTTTGGCCAAAACTTTACTTCCGAGGATATCTAGTTTTTGAGAATAGGCATTAGCAAATCATTGCACATATATTGTAACGCAGAAACATCAACTTTTCAAGATGGTGCAATGACTTCTCTACACTGCTTCACAGTTTTGTGGGAAGTTGTGTAAATGTCAATAAAAAATGAGCTACAGCGCTCACGAGTGAAAGTGAGGTGGCCCAGTTCATCCGTGATTGGCAGGACGGCTTTGACCGGCATCAGATCTAACTTACCTAGATACTACTATGCAATCTGCATTTCATCACTCATTTCACCACTCGATTGTAGTTGATAAATGAGCGATGAAATGTTATAATAGGCATGAGGTGATATGCCATGTACAACAAGAAACCACCCTTTGAGATTACGGTTTCGATGCTCGACAAACTGGCGGAAATTGCAGAACTGGTCG
>CAZYXN010000174.1:0-4135 GCA_964651105.1 uncultured Muribaculum sp.
GGTTCTCGGTTGCCGACCTCAAAAGCCATGTTGAAAAGTCCGAGGGGAAAGTGACTGAAAAGACAATGAGGGCGGACGATACTTTTTCTTATTGGGCGGCACTCGGAGCATCGAAAGAAAAGGTAAAGACCCGTGCAATGTATTCTTCTGCCCTTGACTGGTTCAAGCTGTTCCGAAAGGATAAGCCTATTTCTCTCGGTGCTGTCGATACCGCCATAATCACACGCTTCGCCAAATGGCTTGACGAACAGAAAGCACGCAACGGCACAGATCAGCCGCTTTCTTTGGACACGCGAATGGTAATTCTCCGTGCCACCCGCGCCGTGTTCAATCAGGCATATAAAGACGGACACACTACGATGGTACCCAATTTCAAGGGACTTATTCATGCTGGCAACCGTCGCCGCCTGAACGCCTTGACTGTGGAAGAGGTGTTGAAGTTATGGGAATATTGGCTTGCTTCTCCTGATAAACAGTCAAAATATGCCCGCGCCGTAGGACGCTGGTTGCTCCTTTACTGTCTCAACGGTATGAACACCATAGATATGGCTAAACTTGTCTGGACAGAAAAGGCGGCAAATTCGCAGAAATTTCCGCAATTTGTTTTCATCCGCTCCAAGATTGACAGGGCAAACAAACCTGTCGGCAAGCAGCTTGATGAAACTTCTGTACCGATTATCCCGCAGTTACGACAGCTGCTTGATGTGTATGCCTCGCCATATAGCCCCGGTGAACTTGTTTTCCCTGACATCTTTCTCAATGCTGTCACAGATGAGCAGAAAGCAATCCGCGTCCATGACTTTAACCGCCGGATTTCAAAGAATATCAAAGATGTATGTGAGTCGCTTGGCATCCAATGCGTCACGCCCCAGTATGCCCGCAACTCCTTCATCTCAGCTTTGGCACATCACGGCGTTATGACTGCCTACATCGACTATGCCGTAGGACACGCAACATCGGAGGTGTCGGCACTACTTGCCGGTTACATATCCAATGTAACACCCGCTATGATGCAGGCTTTCAATGAGAAAATATTTATTATACCACCTATACAGTGATTCTTTTCCGCCGGAAAATCGCTTATAATCCTCCAAAACTATGTTATTTGACCCACTTTTGGCGGATTATAACGAGGTTTAGCTGAACAAGGCACTTGTTTATCGTAGTACACAAACCTTGAATGTGCCCAATTATCGTAGTTTGAAGGGTGAAATTTTGCCGGTTTATCGAAGTTTTATTATCTTTGCACCATAAATACAAGACATTAATGGAGACTTCTATACTGCTTGAAATATTACGAGACCAACGAGAGGAGCTTGATACTCTTCGTTCCCAACGCTTTTGCAAACGTAAGGAAGAAGATATGGTTAAACTTGAGAGCAAAAAGGCTCAAGTGGTAATAGGTGTACGCCGCAGTGGAAAATCGACATTGTGTTTCAACGTATTGGACAAAGCTCAGGTAAAATTTGCTTATGTGAATTTTGACGATGAGCGTTTAGTCCGTTTGACAGCCGATGACCTGAACGATGTATTAAAATGCCTTTACCAGATTTATGGTGATTTCACTCACTTATTTCTTGACGAGGCACAAAATATAGAAGGATGGCATCTTTTCGCCAATCGACTGCTCAGGCATGGCATGAAGGTGTTTATAACCGGTAGCAACGCAAAACTACTCAGTAGCGAACTTTCCACATATCTCACCGGACGCTATAATGAAATCGAATTGTATCCTTTCTCGTTCCGTGAATTTTGCGAAATGGAGGAAGTGGAAACAACGAATCTTTCCACAAAAACAGATGCTTTACTCCGCAGAGCATTTGACAAGTACATGGAGACAGGCGGTTTCCCGGAAATAATCAGTGGTGAAGAAACTGCCGAAGAATATATAGACACATTGGTTTCAAATATTCTTGAAAGAGACATTGTGCAACGTTTTAAGGTGAGATACAAAGATGCCTTTAAGTCACTGTCCAATCATCTTTTGAATAATGCTCCATGCGAAATCGTCTATACGGCTTTGCAGAATACTTTTAATTTCAAAAATGACAAGACCGTTGAGAATTATGTCGGATACCTCTATCAGGCTTATCTCCTGAAACAGTTACGCAAATATTCCACTAAAAGTAGCGAGAGGATTCGTAACGCCAAATGCTACCCCATAGACGTATCTCTTATGAACGCAAGAAAGGACGCCTTTGCAAAAGACAATTTTGGATGGAGGCTTGAGTCTTTGGTTTATCTGGAGTTATGCAGGAAATATGGAAGCGGTTACGATGTCTATTACCACAAAACAGACTCTTATGAAGTGGATTTCGTAGTTTGTCATCGGGCAACGGTTGTTGAACTTGTGCAGGTCTCCTATGATATATCATCTGAAAAAACTCTCAATCGAGAAACTTCTGCTTTAGCGAAAGCCGGAACATCACTCAAATGTGATAAACTAACTTTGGTCACCGCCTTTGAGGAGCGTGTGTTGGATGTTAATGGACAAGTCATTAATGTCTGTGCCGCTTATAAATGGCTTCTGATATAACCTCGTCAAAAAAAGACTATAATAACAATATGTTGAATAAGAAAGAGGTGGCTGATACGTTAGCCAAAAGTTTGATAACAGGCGAAAGTATAGCGTCAATAATGTTAAAGGCTCAAATGCTGGCATCGTTATTAGAAAATGAAGAATTTTCTAATTGGGTTCGTTATGAGCAAAACGGTTACCCTGAGAGTGTGATAGTGCCAGAATACAGACGCATAGGCTGTTCAGTAAAAGCTCATATATCATTACCATATGGAGGTATGTGGAAAAATATGAGCGTGCCACCAGATTCCATCGATGATGAACAAATAAACAAAAGAATCTTTACTGTTGCATTAGGAGAGTCGGTGTCATCGTTAGAAGCCTTTTCTGCAAATTCGGATGGAAGCGATTCGTTAGTCGTTGAACTTCCGGCCTATGTATTTCCGTATATAGACAGAGTGTTTGACGGACCGTACCATAGCGTGATAAAAGCGTGGCAAACATTTCCAAGACAAGCCGCCAAAGGGATTGTTGAAAAAATAAAATCCGAACTTCTCAACTTTATACTCCAGCTGGATAAGTCGTTAAATCTCGACATTGATTTTACTCTCGAAGATAAATCAAAAGTAGCTAAAATTATGAATACAACAATAAATGCCAATATGGTTCATACTGGTAATGGAAACCTTACTGCAGATAACTGTAATTCGATTGTTGGGGATGGCTCTCAAATCGTGATATCAGAAAACTCAAAGGCTGAGATTAAAGAGTTAGTCAATAAGTTGAGTGCCTTAAAATCACAGATTGAAGTGGATGAAATTGAATTCACAGATTATCTTGATGAGATTAAACAAGAATTGGACAAAAAGATTACATCTCCTAAAATTATCCGCAAAGCTTTACGGGCAATAAAATCATTAGGAGGGATTATAACAGAGAAAGCAGTTGAATTTGGTATTGACCAAGTCATAGCTTCACTTCCAGTTTAATTGTCAACTAAACTCTTTAAACATGCGGTGGTGAACACTTGGCGACTGGCGGTTGTTTGATATGCTGAATGTCGTTATGTCGTTATGTCGTAAATCTCAGTAAATCGGCATAACTATTGGCATTCACATTCATCAACCCGTTAAACACCACCCCGCAAATGCCAAACCCTACGACATTACGAGATGTTGTGCCAATATTGGAAGACCTGAGGCAGCTCACGAAAGTCCCGCTGGTAGCCAAACAGGATACAATTCTGTACAAGCGAATAGCCGAGGCCACAAGTAAACTTTGCTCTATCGACATCGAAAATGCTATCATCGAATCTCACGCCTCCGGAGAAATCGGAAAGGTGCAAGCTAACCAGACCAGAAATTACTGTGCTGAGATTGCGACAAGAATAGATACATTCCAGAATGTATTCTATAAATTGGACAAAGAACGTAAAAATAAATCCAAGGCAGACATGATAGACGGCTACGAAAGCAACCACTTCCTTAAAGAAGTGGAGATGTTCTATATGATTGCCGCTCATTATGAATACGCGCTAAAAGCTTGCCACAAAATCCCGGTGCCTGACGATTGGACGATAGATAAATACAAACAGGAAATCGAGCAATTCCATATGGC
>CAZYXN010000175.1:0-4124 GCA_964651105.1 uncultured Muribaculum sp.
ACATGAAATTTTAATCCGTTCTCTTCGGCTATATTGGTTGAATATTTTCCAAGGATATATTCATTGTGAGGGTCGAGCTGGGCTTTGAATGGAAGCGTGGTTTCTGATTTGTAATATACATTTTTTATATTGGCTTCCGGTAGCTCAGTCAAGGCCCGGGCTATGATGTCGCGGGCAAAGTGCATCCCCGGCGAATGAGCCTGCACAACGGCAGTGTCGCCATAAATATCAATGACAAGTCCAGGCAGGAAGTCTCCTTCGCCGTGAACAAGGCGATATGCGTTGTTATGGCGTGTGGCAAGACGCAACGCTTTTCTGACATTGTAGGCTTCATGGAGTCGGCGAGAATAAAATTCCTCATCAATTGTGTTTTCTCCCCATGCCAGAATTCGTACTGTTATGCTGCCGATTTGATAGTGGCCAACGCCTATTGTGTGCCCGTCGTATGCGACAACGGTTACCAAATCGCCCTCTTCGATATTGTCAGGCAATGACGCTACAGCGCCTGAAAACACCCACGGATGAAACCGTTCGAGAGATTCCTCTTTTCCTTTTCGTAATTTTATTATGGGATAGCTCATGACCAGAGTATTATTTGAATACAAATCTGTACAAATCATTTCCATTGGCATATAGAAGCAGCAAGACAAGGAATGCCATGCCTGCTACCTGCATATACTCCATGAATTTTTCGCTTGGTTTGCGTCGGGATATGATTTCATATAGAAGGAACATTATATGTCCTCCGTCGAGTGCTGGAATTGGAAGGATATTCATAAACGCGAGAGCGACAGACAAGAATGCTGTGATTTCCCAAAATGACAGCCAGTCCCATCGTTCAGGGAACATGCTTCCGATTGCTCCGAATCCGCCAAGACTTTTTGCTCCTTCGGCGGTAGCCACATATTTCATTGAACTTACATAAGAAACCAGTCTTCCTGTTCCAAGTTCCCATCCTTTTGGAATAGCTTCAAAGAACGAATAATGGCGTGTGACGACCGGATATATTTCTGTAATAGGCTTTAAATGGATTCCGATTTTGCCAGCAGTGTTTATTTTAATCGGAAGGGTTGTTGTGTCGTTGTCCCGCACGATTGTTAATTCCGTGCTTTGGTCGGCTTTGGCCGATAGCTCGGCGACAAATTCTGTATAAGACGGAGTGTCGATTGTATCGACTTTTATTATTCGGTCCCCGGTTTTAAGTCCGGCTTCGGCGGCAGGTTCTCCATTCACGACAGCTCCTACAAATACAGGGATTCTGTAAGTAAAGAAACCCTTGTCTTCGTTGAGACGGAAAATGAAATTCTCAGGAATGGCTATGTTTACGGTGTCTTTATGGTTTCTGAGTACAGTGACGGTATCAGCCTCAACCATATCGAGAAGATAATCGCCATTGGTCATGTCAAGTTTTTGTTTGTCGGCCAAGAGCGGGATATCTCCGTCACGAAATCCTACAGCTTTTGCCGCTTCCACATAATCCATGCCCTCATACGCTTGCTCTACAGGGATATACTTTTCTCCCCAATACCAGGCGATGCCTGCATAAATTAGGATTGCAAGAATAAAATTCATAAGCACTCCGGCAACCATTACAAGCAGACGTTGATAGGCCGGTTTTGAACGGAATTCCCATGGTTGCGCTGGTTGAGCCATCTGTTCTTTGTCCATTGACTCGTCAATCATACCTGCTATTTTCACATAGCCGCCAAGAGGAAGCCATCCTATACCGTATTCCGTGTCGCGCCATGTTGCCCGTTTATTGTCGGAGCTGTCGTTTTTTTTCTTCGGTTTATATTTGAATAAAGAAAACCAAGGGTCAAAGAACAGATAGAATTTCTCTACTTTGATTCCGAAAATTCGGGCGAAAATATAGTGTCCGAATTCATGTATGATAACAAGCAAAGCTAATGCCGCGATTAATTGGGCTGCTTTAATCAGAAATGTTTCCATTAATATTATTTTTGTGCTTAAAGAGTTATTATTGATTCTGCATAACGGCGGGTTTCTGCATTGGTGATTATGTAGTCTTCATGAGTAGGCTGTTTAATGTACGGCATTTTCTCGAGAGAGGATTCGATAATGCGTTGGATATCCGTGAACGAAATACGTTCGTGGAGAAATGCGCTTACGGCAATTTCATTTGCCGCATTGATAATGCACGCGATGTTGCCTCCGCAGTCAAGAGCATGATACGCAAGATTTAGCAGTGGGAACCGCTCGGTATCAGGTTCGTGGAATTCCAATCGCGCATAGTCGCTTATTGAAAGTCCCTGACGTTCCGTGGCAAGTCGCGTGGCATTGCCTAAAGCATAGCTTATAGGTATTCTCATATCGGGAATGCCCAACTGCGCTTTGACCGCTCCATCGACGAACTCGACCATCGAATGTACTATTGATTGAGGATGAACGACCGCTTTTATTTTTGATGGCGGCACATCAAACAGCCATCTTGCTTCGATGATTTCAAATGCTTTATTGAGCATTGTGGCCGAATCGATGGTGATTTTCGCCCCCATTGACCAATTGGGGTGATTGAGGGCGTCTCTGACTGTCACAGTGCGTAATTCGTCACTGCTTTTCGTCCGGAACGGGCCGCCAGACGCTGTGATCAGCAGCCGTTTTACCGTCCTTTTGTCTTCTCCTATTAATGACTGATATATTGCTGAATGCTCTGAATCTATAGGTATTATGGTCGATTCTGATGATTTCAGCAGCGATGTGACAAGCTCGCCTGCCACGACAAGAGTCTCTTTGTTGGCAAGAGCTATTTGCCGGTTAGCTTTTATCGCTCTCAGTGTCGGTTCGAGTCCGCTATATCCTACGGTCGC
The DNA here is from genome assembly GCA_964651105.1 of uncultured Muribaculum sp. Classification (GTDB taxonomy): domain Bacteria; phylum Bacteroidota; class Bacteroidia; order Bacteroidales; family Muribaculaceae; genus Muribaculum. Next base: position 2,829 of record CAZYXN010000175.1, read on the forward strand.
GATTACAGCCATGTCGTATGGCTCTATTTCCATTGCGTCGGCTATAGCCTCGCTTCCTGCGGCAGTCCGTATGCCTAATGGAGATAAAGCGTCATGCAGGATGTTATATAAGCTTGTATCGGCGATGATTACCAAGTCCGGTTTGTGCCGAACGGCTTGCTCGATTAATAGTTGCACGTTATGTCCGGCAGCCAACAGCTTTACTCGGAATTGATCTGGATATTCAGTCACTATATCCAGTGTCTGGACTCCGATGGATCCGGTGCTGCCTATTAAGGCGATTTGCTTCTGTGTCATTGTCGAATTGAAAAGTTATGCAAATTTAATCCAAATTCGCCTATAATAAAAGAGGTGTGTCAAAAAAACGGAATGTAGTCCCAAGGATTTAATGGGGTGCCCTTATGCCACAATTCAAATATAATGTCTGCGGATTCTTGCTGTGAATTGTCGTATGATAGGCCGACAGGTGTTCCTGTGTCGATCTTTTCTCCCGGATGTACCAATATGTTTTTCATACCGGAATATTTCGATACAAAGCCGTTGGAATGCTGGATGATTACGGTGTTTCCTTTGCCGAACACGTTATGACAGTCGATTACTGTTCCGGCAAGTACTGCTGTTATAGGTGTTTTTGGCGCGCACGTGAGGATTATGGATGTCGCCTTTTGGTCACGCGGAGATGTGGTGTATGCTCCTGCCGCAGGAGGAAAAAAATCCATACCTTCCGCTGCGATGGGGGATAATATCTTGATATTGAATTTTTCTTGTTCGTCAAAACTTCTTACAAATTGTTTTTCTGCATTTGATGCCGGTAAAAGCGAGTCGATCGCTTGAATTGAGTCTGAAATCATGCTTTGGACCAAATCGATTGTGTCATCCGGCATATAGAGAATGCGTTGAAGATTGGCGAGGTAAGCTGAGTTCAATTCTGTCTTTGTCAGCAATGAGTCCACTCTCATCGTATTTGATATGATTTGTTGGCGTTGTGATTCTTTAAGATAACCGGGAAGCAGCGTTCTGACAGGCGTGAACAGAATAACCATTGAGACCATTGATGTTATTGCGAGAATAATTATTATAATGGCGGCAATCACTCTTAGTCTTGAAAACCTTATAGTCCAGATTGTGTTAAATGTATTTTCATTAATAAATGATAATCGGAACCGGCTCGGAGTCTTAAAAGAATGTCTTGTAGTCTTATTTTTCAGAGGTTGGTTCATTGTCATAAAAATCTTTGAAATGCAAATATAAGGATAAATTCGGGATATGGTTAATTTTGTGATACAAAGGCGGTCT
>CAZYXN010000176.1:0-4053 GCA_964651105.1 uncultured Muribaculum sp.
GTCTTGTTCTATTGCAGCTTGTTTTGCCATATAATAATATTAAATTGCTTTTTCTCCTAATACTTCTTCAATATAGTCAAATGTCGTGAGCACCTGAGTCTTTCCTCCGAGAATCGCCACCGTGTGTTCAAAATGAGCCGAAGGCTGACGGTCGCGGGTGCGACACTGCCATCCGTCCTTTTCAATCACAATATTGCGTTTCCCGAGATTTACCATCGGCTCGATGCATATGCACATACCGTTTTTAATCAACGGCCCCATACCCTTGCGTCCATAATTGGGCACTTCCGGATCTTCATGCATGCTCTTTCCTATTCCATGTCCGCACATTTCTCGCACAATCGAATAGCCGTGGCGTTCGCAATAAGTCTGTACAGCGTTTGCCACGTCACCGATACGGTTGCCCTCTTTACACACCTCTATACCCTTGTAAAGGGATTCTTTGGTTACCTTGAGCAACTGCATCACTTCAGGCGCGACATTCCCCACAGGAAATGTATAGCACATGTCGGCATTGTATCCGTTCAGCTCCACGACAGTGTCGATACCGACAATATCTCCCTCACGAAGAGCGTAATTGGAGGGGAATCCGTGCACTACCGTTTCATTGACTTCTATGCAGAGAGTTCCGGGGAAACCGCCATAACCGAGACAGGAAGGTTTGCCGCCATTGTCACGCATAAATTCGCGTGCAATGGTGTCAAGCTTTAAGGTAGTTACTCCAGGAGCCACCCACTTGGCGATTTCGCCAAGTGTGCGGCTGAGGAGTGTGCCTGCCTCACGCATTAATTCGATTTCATCGGGTGTCTTCAGATAAATCATTGAATCAGCGGGATTGAAGCTTTTAATTAATAAGCGCTGCCGGTTGTACGGCCTTTGATTTTACCATCTTTCATCAGGCCATCATAATGATGCATCATGAGATGTGACTCAATCTGCTGAAGAGTGTCAAGAACGACACCTACAAGAATCAGCAATGATGTGCCTCCGAAAAACTGTGCGAAATTCTGGCTAACGCCGAATAGACGGGCGAAAGCCGGCATGACAGCAACAATTCCCAGAAAAATAGAACCGGGAAGAGTGATGCGTGACATAATCGAATCAAGGTACTCCACAGTCTTTTTACCGGGTTTGATGCCCGGGATGAAACCATTGTTGCGTTTCATATCCTCGGCCATCTGTGCGGGACGCACTGTGATAGCAGTATAGAAATATGTGAACGCCACAATGAGGATAAAATAAGTTATGTTATAAGCCAATCCGTTAATGTCGGAGAATTTCACGAAAATACTATTTTCATGAGATCCGAATCCGGCAAGAGTGATCGGGATAAACATAATCGCCTGAGCGAAGATAATAGGCATAACACCGGCGGCATTAACCTTCAGTGGGATGTATTGACGCGCGCCACCGTATTGCTTGTTGCCGACAATGCGTTTTGCATATTGCACGGGGACTTTGCGGGTTCCCTGCACAAGAAGCACAGCGCCGACTGTAACAGCGAAAAGCAACACAAGTTCGACAATGAACATCACAAGACCGCCTTCAGAACCGGTCGAGCCGGGAAGACGACTTACAAATTCAAAATAGAGCGCCTGCGGAAGACGGGCGATAATACCCACAAGGATAATGAAAGAGATGCCGTTACCGATACCGCGGTCAGTGATACGCTCGCCAAGCCACATGATGAACATGGAACCTGCCGCGAGTATGATCGTCAGATACGCGATAGTCCAGAAGCCCATGGTGGCATGGCCACCGGCTGCATTAACCTGATACTGGAGGTTTACAAGATAGGCCGGACCCTGAAGCAAAAGAATCAGAACGGTAAGATAACGTGTGTACTGGTTTAGTTTCTGGCGGCCGCTCTCCCCTTCTCTCTGCATCTTCTGGAATGAAGGTAGCACCATGCCGAGCAACTGGATCACGATTGACGCAGTAATATAAGGCATGATACCCAACGCAAAGATTGAAGCCTGGGAGAAGGCACCTCCGGAAAACATATCGAGAAGCTGCATAAGACCGCTGCCTGCTGTAAAGTTGGCAAGCGCGTCAAGGTCGTCGGGGTGAATGCCCGGCAACACGACATAACATCCAAGTCGGTATACGAATACCAACATGAATGTTATGAGAAGACGCTTACGCAGCTCTTCGATTGTCCAGATGTTCTTTATAGTTTGGATAAATCTCATCACAGTTAAACTTTAGCGATTGAACCGCCGGCCTCCTCAATTGCCTTTTGAGCTGCCTGAGAGAAAGCGTTGGCTTCAACTGCGATTGCACGGGTGATAGTACCGCTTGCCAAAATCTTGACGAGCTGATTTCCTGAAATGAAACCGGCGGCGCGAAGTTCCTCAAGACCGACTTTGTCAAGGTTTTTAGCAGAAGCAAGAGCGTCGATAACGCCAATGTTGATGCCCTTGTATTCAACGCGATTGAAGTTCTTGAAACCGAACTTAGGCAAACGGCGCTGAAGCGGCATCTGGCCACCTTCAAATCCTACTTTCTGCTTGTAACCTGAACGAGACTTGGCTCCCTTGTGTCCGCGGGTAGATGTACCGCCCTTGCCGGAACCCGGTCCACGACCGATACGGGTTTTCTTTTTGTTAGACCCTACTGCGGGTCGGATAGTATTTAGTTCCATATGATCGTAAGTTTTATGCGTTAGTCACTTCTACAAGGTGACGAACACGGTTAACCATACCCATCACGTCGGGAGTGTCTTCCTTTACCACCGAGTGATGCATTTTTTTCAATCCAAGAGCATCGAGCGTAAGCTTTTGCACTTTGGGAGCGTTGATGCGGCTCTTTATCTGAGTGATTTTAATTTTTGCCATGATTCAAGCTGATTTAACCGTTATATACTTTTTCGAGTGATATACCGCGATTCTGAGCAACCTGAAGCGGGCTGCGCATCTCGCCGAGGGCTTCAATAGTAGCCTTTACGAGATTGTGAGGGTTGGAAGAGCCTTTTGACTTGGCAAGCCCGTCGGTGATGCCACCGCTCTCCAACACGGCGCGCATAGCGCCACCGGCCTTAACTCCGGTACCATGAGACGCAGGCTTAAGGATTACGTGGGAACCGCCAAACTTGGCTTCCTGTTCGTGAGGAATAGTACCTTTATGAACCGGCACGCGGATAAGGTTCTTTTTTGCAGCCTCCACGCCTTTGGCGATAGCTGCAGTAACCTCATTGGCTTTACCCAGACCCCAGCCTACGATTCCGTTCTCGTTACCGACAACCACGATAGCGGCAAATGTGAACGTACGTCCACCCTTTGTCACCTTTGTTACACGGTTTATGGCTACGAGACGATCTTTCAACTCGATATCGTTGGTAGATTTTACTCTGTTATTCTTATTTGCCATGATTCTTAAAATTTAAGTCCGCCTTCGCGAGCTGCGTCAGCTAATGATTTAACACGACCATGGAAAAGATAACCATTACGGTCGAAAACTACTTCAGTGATACCGGCGGCGAGAGCCTTTTCAGCAGCGGCTTTGCCAACCTTTGCTGCGATTTCAGTCTTGGTTCCACCTTCAAGACCCTTTGACGAAGTGGCGACAAGAGTCTTTCCTTCAAGATCGTCAACGAGCTGTACATAAATCTGCTTGTTGCTGCGGAACACCGTCATACGAGGACGAGCGGCGGTGCCAGACACTTTACCACGGATACGTGTCTTGATTTTGTTTCTTCTTTGTATCTTTGATATCATGATTCTGTCTACTTTAATTATTTAGCACCTGCCGATTTACCTGACTTACGACGGATAACTTCACCGACAAACTTAATACCTTTACCCTTGTAAGGCTCAGGCTTGCGAAGCGAACGAATCTTAGCGCACACCTGACCAAGGAGCTGCTTGTCATCGCTTTCGAGAATAATAAGAGGATTCTTATTACGCTCGGTCTTGGCTTCAACCTTAATTTCTTTAGGAAGTTTGATGAATATAGCGTGGGAGAATCCGAGCGCAAGTTCCAATACCTGACCTTCAGAAGTGGCGCGATAACCGACACCCACGAGCTCCATCTCTTTACGGTAGCCCTGAGACA
>CAZYXN010000177.1:0-3995 GCA_964651105.1 uncultured Muribaculum sp.
TGAATGCAAACGGCGCTTTGAAATCATATCCGGCGCTACCGCTTGTGGCACGTGCGGGAAGTTTAAGGTTATCGTATGTATTTTGGATGAATCCATCCGAATATCCAAAATCTTTTAGTGCGTCATGAAACTGCGCATAGGTTACTTTTTTAAATTCTCCGACTCTATTCATCGTATCAATTATCCTCCTTTACAAACAAACCACAATGGCACATACCGCTTTTCATTTCACGAAACTCTTTACACATACACTTGGTGTCTTCATTTTTTATGAGAGAGCATGAACAAAATCCATTGTTCTCTTTTAGTGCTTTGCGAATTTGTTCCGCAAATTCCTTGTCGGGATTCGTTTTAATTTTCATTTGAAACCTCGCCTTTATCGGCACGATAATCGTCAAGAAAATCCGACAATGCCTCGAATTCTTCCGGCGTTACATCTTCCATGAATATAAGGTCATTCTTTCGTATGTATCCGATTTGTTTCAGAAATACATTGAGCTGTTCGCCGATACGGTCGATTTCATTTTCTCCCATATCTAAGAAAACCTCGAATTTTGATTCCTGAGAATAATGGTCTCCGAATTCGTTTGTAAAGGTAAATCCAACCGTTACTTTATTTTCGTTCTGCATAGTTAAATAATCCTTTCTGCATATTGGTTGTCGCTTGCCAATGTAATGCCCAGTACCTCATCGTAACGCTGCGGTCTGCCGGGAATGAATCTGCCAAACTTTACGATGATGTTTTCGTATAAACTCAAAAGGTGAAGTTCGTCCTTGATTTCATCTGGATAGTAGCCTGTATAAATCACCACATCATCTTCGCACTCATAGTAATCCCTCATAACATCGAGAAAATGAAGCAATTCTTAAAACTGTTCAAAGGGTTCAAGACCACCGAACACAATTGCTTTTGTGAGCGGATTTCTTGAATAGCGATGAATAGCGATGATACAAATCATGGTCGTCAATCGTGATGGGGGCGAACGCCACCCATCATTTTGACATACCGATAACGGGATTCCCGCTTCGGAACAACATTTGCCGCCACACGATATTGTTCCGATAAACATCGATGGCTTTTTGTAATTGACGAAATCTTCATCAACGATTGTTTTTACACGCATTTTTACTCCTCCAACATTTCAGCATATTCGTACCATCGACGTGTATTAAATTCTGCAAACCGCTCTTTTGAATATGCTCTTGTCGGAACAAGATAGCCTACAATTCTGGCATATGTATCATAAACCGGCTCGCCACATTCCGGGCAACGGTCTGTACCGACAAATCCGTGGTGGTTTTTACACTCGTTGATGCGGGTGTTGAATGCAAAGTAGATAACGCCAGATTGGGCGATGTTATTCAAGACTTCCCAAGCGGTGTCTGTATTGGGAAAATTCGTGTCCAGATTGATATGTGCGATACTTCCGCCCGAACATTTCGCATCAAGAATGGAAGCAACTCGCAGTTTCTCCTGTATGGTACATTTTGCTGACAAGCTATGCCATTGATTTGAGTAAATGAATTTATCATTTCTGTCATAAAGCACGTTATCTTTCTGGCACAGGATTACAGCGGCTCTTTCAGCCAATCTGTTACTTTTTTGACCAACCTTATAGTTCTTTCTCAAACCTGATATCATACTGCTCAATGATTTCAGGATGGTTTTTGATATATTTCCTGTATTTTCTTGACTCAAACCCAATATCCTTATCGTACACGACGATGTATTCCATATTGTTTTTACGGCAATAATCGTTTAATCCCGCCATCTCAGGACAAAATCTGCTCATATCTGTGTACTTATAAAAATCTCTCGGCTTCAACTCGACAACTATATGGTCATTTATTAAAACATCGGGTGTATAATGCGCTCCGTGAGGAAGTTTGACCTGAAACGGTTCGGTCTGGTATGTTCGTACATCATTAGAATCCTCTATAATGACGAGAAACTTTAACTCCATTAGACTACGAAAATACATATCTCTATTCATTTTGGCAGAATGGAAAAATCCCTGTATACCCCATGAGCATACTTGCCCTCCGCCCATGCTTTGGATTTCACCGCAGGGTCTTGAACAATTCTACCAGACTTATACCCATCTCTGAGAGTCTTTGAAATTTTTTCTCGTATCTCGGGAGTTCTAATATATGTAGATGCCACTGTACGCCCTACTTGAGATGCAGACATATGTTTGAGACGCTCATCCGAAAAAGCAACGCCATACGATGAATTTCTGCGCCCACTTTTTTTGCGCCGTTTCCACAGGCAGAGTTTTGATTATGTTCGACATACGAAAATATGGTTCACAATATAACGCCGCAATTTCTGCTATTGTCATCGTGTATTCATCATAAAGTCCAATGACCAGTGATAGGTCTTTTTGCTGAATGCGCCGAATGTGCTCCACATTTGTGATATTCAATACCGGTTTATCGCCATTGTGAATTGATATTATTTCTTCCCTTATGTCTATATACCCAATACATTTGCCGTTAGCGTTCTTAATATTTCTTTCCACGGTTATCCCTCCCTTCGTTTATTATAGCAGTATTAAGGTTGGCGGTCATGGTTCTTCCGTGAGTGTCTTTACACTCGACCACAACTCTCGCATTTCATAGTTAGATTATTGTGCGAGTCCAGACTATCGCACCCCCATATAAAACCGATGGGGTTCCCTCATTTAGTCGTTCAGGCTGTATTGAAACTTGCCCCTTGTTATCCATCTTTGGAACTTCAAGTCAATTAGAGGGAATTTTACTTGGCGGATTATGGATTACGCCGCCTTGTACCCACTCATTTTAGGCACACTTTCAATATTGAAAGAATACTCGTTAGTAAAGCTGTCTTTTACCTCATTCAGCACTTCAAAGATTTTGCTTGCGAACTCAATGCCCTCATCGGTGTAACTGATATAACCGAATTCGTCGGTAACGGTATATCCGAAAGCCTCAATTACCTCATATAAGCCGAGGATCCCCATTGTACAATACTGCTTGTCCATTTCTACTGCGCCATCTTGGTAATTGGGAAGCAACCCCTTTTCAACATTACGCTTTATAATATGGCGAACGCTATCCAACGTCTTGCAACAGAGCAATGCACGCTTTTTAAGCAAAGCCAGATATTTCTTTTCATCGCACTCCGTTTCCAGTGCAATACGCATGAGGTTGATGGTGTTTACTTTTACAGAACCAACCGACAAAGCCGTACCGCCGATAGAGTTGATGAACGCATTCAGCTTTGACGTGTCGGAAAGCAGACGGCAACAATTGGAAAGCGTTGTAACATCTCCGCTGACAAAGAAATTGCTATCGTTCCAAGTCGTATTGTGGTCGGAACACCAACGTGCGAATTCTTCATCTACAAATTTTCCGTCTTTGTACAGCAAACTATATGTTAATACCGGGAACGTAAACATATTGACGCTGCGAATCTCGGAAACCACTTCCATAAACATCTTCTGGTGTTCAATCAATTCTTCTACGCAGTCGATTACATATGTACCGTCCGGATACTGCACGCCGCCGAACAGAGCCTCGATATAGTTACGGTCAAAGATAGATACGTTTACAAAAGCGGTCTGGTCGATACGCATGAACGGCTGATTCAATCGGTAGATGAACTTCTGGAAACACTGTCTGATATAGTAATCGGGGTCTTTAATGATTATAGCCTGTCTCGCAATCTTTTTTCCAGAAGTAATATGTCCACACAAGAACATTGGGAATACCGACTGCGCCGGAACTGCGATTACTCATGTAACTGATGTACTCAATCACATCGTCCATAAAGGTTGTCAGGTGTTTCGGCGGTTGATTGTTATAGTTTTTCAAAAAGAAAAGACCCTCTGTTGCAAGTCTTGTCAAATCGTAAGCGTAACAATACGGCATAAAGGTCGAAGACGGCGCATCATGAAGATAAAAACCGCCGTTATACTCTGTTTCCAGCCATTCTTTTGCCGTTTTCAGGTTGTAACGCTTTTTCATTTCAT
>CAZYXN010000178.1:0-3993 GCA_964651105.1 uncultured Muribaculum sp.
TCATTTAGGAGGGTATTCTATGTGTAATTACCAAATACGTTTTAGAGGAAAGTTACTAATATTAAATAGATTTTTTATTTTGTGGAACAAAAGTTTCAAAACTATTGTCGGAATAGAATACCATTATTGAAAGGACTTTTTTTGACATATCCGATTTTATGGAAAGTTGAGTGTCCTGTTGCTCAGGATTTCGTGATGAAACCCTCTGAACTGGAATTTCTTCTATATTTTGATTGGATTTGATGTCTTTTTCTGCAAAATTTCTATTTGCATCCTTTTTATTGGAAGATGGAAATGGTGGTTCTGCAAAATTAAATTCTTCTAAATCAGACTCATCAGTGGGGAAAATAGGGGATATATCCTCATTTTTACGCTCTGAGGTTTCAATATTTCCGGACTGTAGCATATCCCCTTCGCCAAAAAGCAACCACAATACGGAAAGATTCGGATAAGCATCATGAATTTTTCCGATTACTTCATCGCTTACTTTTTTATTTCGTCCGTTAAGTAACTGAGACAATGACGGGCGAGGTATTCCACAGGTATCTGCGAACTGCGAATTTTGAATTCCTGTTGAATCCAAGAATAATTTGATACGGGCTGGGATATCCATGAGTAATTCCGTTTTGTAATTAAGAATGTGCAAATGTAATTAATTAATTTGTAAATTGCAAATTTTATTTCGCAAATAACTTAGTTCGGTTTGTAAATAAACCGCAGGTTTGTTTGCGTTTGTATTTATGAATAAAGAAATCAGATTAAATTTACACTTTAATATTCTATCATAACTAATATGATTGTTAGAATATTAACTATAGGTGAATTGAACCAGATGAAAGGAAATAGGCAATTACGGTAATTATGTTATAGTGATACTTTAGATATTATAATTGCAGAGTATGAGATTCAGAGAATTAGTTTGATTATATAAGAATATTAAAGAGGATTGTTTAAAAATGGGAATTGTTTGATTGTTCCGATTTGCAATTAGGATTGTATGTAATTTATGATTGGCTGATTTACGATTGAGTACTGTATGTTAACATATAATCATAATGTATTTGCAATGTCTAATTGCCTAACGTAAATTTGGCTATATATAATATGCCACTTATTAACTAATGCAAATTGAAATCTTCATCGTTTAGATTTCAATTGGAAAATCATGGATTTATTGATTAAACACTTTAAAAAAGAGAAAAGATTCTCATATTATTAGATTTTAACTGTTAATGTTCTCATATAGTGCGAATTAAAGATTAATTAACTGTTGATGCATAATTTGGCGTAAATGCAAATAATTTTATATGTTTTATAGCATATTTTCTTTATGGAATTTAGATAGATGCTCATAAGCAATTGAAAATATAAAAAAAACACGGTCTCTGATTTCCGAGCCGTGCTTTAATCGATTAGATTTCTTTGATTAATTATTTGAGGTCACTTTAATTCATCATGTATATATTTAGCTGTAGGAGAATCGCCTTGTGCTATTTCTTTAGGAGTGCCACATGCCATAATTCTGCCGCCATTACTTCCCCCTTCAGGTCCCATGTCAATAATATAATCAGCACATTTTAAAACGTCCAGATTATGTTCTATTACGAGTACTGTATTGCCTCGGTCTACAAGCCGGTTAAGAACATCCATCAGCACATTTATGTCTTCAAAATGAAGTCCTGTAGTCGGTTCATCCAATATGAAAAGGGTTTTCCCGGTATCTCGTTTGGACAATTCAGTAGCCAATTTTACGCGTTGGTTCTCTCCTCCGGATAATGTGCTTGACGGTTGTCCGAGTTTTATATATCCTAACCCGATATCTTGCAATACCTTGATTTTTTTCAAAACATTGGGAATTCCGGCAAAAAAATCTACGGCTTGATTGATTGTCATATCCAGAACATCAGCAATTGATTTCCCTTTGAACCTAACTTCAAGAGTCTCCCGATTATATCTTTTGCCACCGCATACCTCGCATGGCACCAATACATCTGGCAGGAAGTTCATTTCAACTATTTTATAGCCGTTTCCATTGCAGGCATCGCAACGCCCTCCAGATGCGTTGAAAGAGAATCTCCCGGGTTTATATCCTCGTATTTTGGCTTCCGGCAAATTTACAAATAGATTGCGAATATCCGTAAAAACGCCGGTATATGTAGCCGGATTGGAGCGAGGCGATTTACCGAGTGGGGATTGATCGACCGTGACCACTTTATCGATGTTTTCCAAACCTTCAATACTTTTGTATGGCAATGGCTCTTGGTTGGAACGATAAAAATGTTTACTTAAAACCGGTTGTAAAGTGCCGCTTATAAGACTTGATTTGCCGCTTCCTGAGACTCCGGCCACACAGATAAGCTTCCCTAAAGGGAGATTTAATGTCACATCTTTAAGATTATGTCCGGTGCATCCGGTGAGAGTCAAATATTTCCCATTTCCGGCACGATATGTTTCCGGAGCTTTTATCTCTTTCTTTCCAGTGAGATAGCATGCGGTAAGAGTGTCAGTCTTAAGCATTTCGTCGGGTGTTCCTGAAAAAACGACATTTCCGCCTTTTCGTCCGGCTTTTGGCCCGATGTCTATAATATAATCAGCTTCAAGCATAATCTCTTTGTCATGTTCGACTACAATGATAGAGTTGTAGGCATCACGCAAGTTTTTGAGTGAATTGATTAATCGCTTGTTATCCCGTTGATGGAGTCCGATACTTGGCTCGTCGAGAATATACATGACATTTACAAGTTCCGACCCAAGCTGAGTGGCAAGTCGTATTCTCTGGCTCTCTCCTCCCGATAGTGTGGCTGAAGCACGATTCAAAGAGAGGTATTCGAGTCCGACATCTACTAAGAATTTCAGACGAGTCTGAATCTCTTTAATAATCTCTTTTCCTATAAGCAATTGCTGTTTGTCAAGATTTTCAGTTACATTATTGACCCATTCATATAACGCAGATATGTCCATAGCCGCTAATTCGGCAATATTTTTTCCGGCAATATAAAAATGTAAAGCCTCTTTATTCAAACGTTGTCCACCGCATTCGGGGCAAGTTGTTCGTGAATAGAATTGTCCGCTCCATTTTTGCATACTTGAAGGCGCGTCATCGCTTTGTTGAGCTTCCAGGTATTTGACAAGACCTTCATATGTATTGAAAAAAGAAAATGTATTCTGTGATTCTGTTTTAAGCGGAAGTCGTTCATTTGTGCCATTCATTATATCGTTTATGGCCTCATCCGACAGTTCTTTTATCGGTGTTTTGAGCGTGTAGCCGTATTTTGAACAGATAGCGTTGATTTGCCAAAAAATCATGGTATTTTTATATGCCCCGAGGGCAACGATTCCTCCTTCATGAATTGAAAGGTTCTCATTAGGCATCAGTTTTATCCGGTCAATCAAATTGACGTATCCGAGACCTTTGCAGAGAGGACATGCACCTTGAGGAGAATTGAATGAAAAATTATGGGGGGCCGGTTCGCGATAGGATATACCGCTAACCGGATCCATTAACAGCTGACTGTAATATCCGATGGTATCGTCGTCAAGGCTGTAAATCATCATTTGTTTTCCTCCTTGCTGCAATGCCTTTTCCACCGAATCTTTTAATCTTGTGTAGTCTTTGTTGTTGACTTTAAGTTTGTCAATCACAAGTTCGACAGAATGATTTTTATACCGGTCAAGCTTCATCCCAAACATGATTTCTTTAAACTCACCGTCAACCCGGACTGTTAAATAACCCTTTTTGCGAAGTTGTTCAAATAAATCTTTGTAATGGCCTTTGCGGTTCTTGACAAGCGGCGATAAAATATATATTTTTTTATCGGCATATTTGTCAAGAATCATGGATACGATTTTTTCAGTCGTATATTTGACCATCGGTTGGCCAGAAATATAGCTACGAGCTTCTCCAATTCTGGCGTAAAGCAATCGTAAATAATCATATATTTCGGTTGTGGTGCCAATCGTGCTTCGCGGATTTTTGTTTACTGTTTTTTGTTC
>CAZYXN010000179.1:0-1488 GCA_964651105.1 uncultured Muribaculum sp.
CGCATAACAGCCACGTCGAATACAACATCATACTGCTTGGCGTGATTTGCCTTTTCTATGCTATTTATAACATTGACACAGATAGAATTATCCTCTACATTAGGCTTATGAAGAGACGAGTCAACAAAAGCAGGAGAACTGATGACATCCAGTTGTATGTTTGGAAAGCGAATATCTTTATATTCCTCACTTAATGTTGACAGATTATTGAATGACTCTGCAAGATCTTCCAATGCAAGAACCACACAAGGAACATCTCGCTCCAGTGCAAGGATGTTCAGAGTTTCTTTCTTGTAATCTACCCTTCCTGTTATCATAGCCTCTATAAGAGTCTTCTGAATACGGGCAACGCCTATGGGAGAAAGTGTGAGCTGTAAGCTTCTAATCCATGATGAATCAAAAGACTTACTCCACGCTTCCTTAACCTTTGCAAAGTATTCATTCTGCAGAAGTGTTGCACTCTGAGCAAAATCGTTGATGTCACTTATACGCGAGCAATCCCAACCTTTGCCGATAAGGGCTGCTGTTCGATAATCATCTGAAGCTCGTGTTCTTTCGGTATTGTGGTAATTAGCACCATCTATTTCTATAACAAAACCACGATTCTCTTTGCCGTCTTTGCCGATTACTGTATATGGGTATTCACAGGCAAAATCTACACGCTGGGAGTGATGAGCTCGCTGACCAGTTATAGACATCAGACTTCTTTGTGGCAGGAAAACCTGACGAAGCTCTGCCGGAGCAATCCTGAGAATAAAGTCCTTTTCGAAATCACTTTCTAAAACACTGCTACAATATGTATTCTCATCTAAAGTGAGCCGTCCATCTATCGCATATAGAGCCAATAATATATCATTCAGCTCTAGTCCATTTATATCATAGTTTAGGGCACCAAAATTATCGTCTAATTTTTTGTTGCCAAGAGATTCAAAAGCATCTTCGATAACAGGACTTGTCCTCGTTGGAAGCCCTCTTGTCACCATATTATTGAGAACGGCAATTATTGGATCTACTTCATCGTAGATACTGGCTCCAATATCAAATGGTGCAGCGACCTCAAAAGCAGAGAGCTGCCGATACAAGCCACGTATCTTCTTTTGGGTATCCTCATCTGCGCTCTGGATCAAATTTCTAATCGCATCAAGCTGAAAAGATGCAAAGAATTGGGTGTCGGGATAATAATCAACAGCAATAAGATTGATTTGATTGTTTTCAAGTTTGAACACTTTTATGTTGTATGAACAAGGCTTGTTGCTCTCAGAGTAACGATACTCGGAGGCTGTTTCGTTCATAAAGGTTTCAGGAGCGTTGAAATACTCATAAAATCGGTCAATCCTCCTGTTGCCACTATTCATCGGACTTATGCAGAAAAACAGATGCTGTCCATTAACATTAGAGCCAACTTTTTCTGCAAGCGACTTCAAATCTATTGAGTCAATATCAAGGATATTCGAGAAGAAATGTATAGTGACTGGACTATCTCCTGCG
>CAZYXN010000179.1:1498-3915 GCA_964651105.1 uncultured Muribaculum sp.
TGTAACATCATCCAAATAGTGTTCAATGCAGGAAACCGTAACCTTATCATCAACATAGGCTCCTACATGTATAGCAGCACGTTCTAATGTTGCAGGTGATGGCTCTATTAAAGTAACCTTCTGAACCGTATTCTCAATATTGTGTTCACGAAGGTAGTCAAAGAAACATATTGTGGCCAACCCCTGGCCACACCCCCAGTCAACAACATCAAATCCATCGGAGGTATAAGTAGATAGACTAATGCAAGAGAGTGCCCTATATATTTTGGCTTGATGCATCTTGCCAAAAGAGTATAGGTAACACTTCATTTGTGCGTCAGAATCCAATAGTTCTACACCACGCTTCAGAGAGTCATGAAGGTCCTTTCTCTCCTGTTCAGATAAGGACATTATGAAGTCCTGAGCGATGCGACGAATGCTATTGAAGGAGATATTCCGTATAGACGATATGTCATCCTTATATGCCATACTATTTCCCTGTTATTGTATCTGCAAATCTATTTTCTTGATGCTGTTTCCAATTCTGCAATGCCAATTGTTTGGTAGTGTTGGCATAGCAGTATTCGCAAAGATGTGGACAGGTGTTGTATTCACCAATATCCTTAGAGGCCATGCACTCACAGAACGGTCGCTGGCCCTGGTCTTTCTTGTGCTTACTGATAAAGTAATGGTTATGAGGCAGGAGGATTGCTTCTTCTGGCAACATTGGCTCGCCAAACAATGTCGGATCTGGAACATCCTCAATCTTTACCTTCATGAATTCCATCAGCTCCTTATCATCCCAAGCAAGGCGGGTGATAAGGTCGCCATCTATACAGCGATTGTGCAAGATTCCATATTTCGAGATGTCTATCTTCTCACCGCATGTGGCCAGTTGGAAGTTCCATCCTTGTTCGTGATTGAAGAAAGAAAGTTTAGCTGCAAACTCTTCCATCAGTTCTTTCTCCCATTCGTAGTATGGTATACCATTCGCTTCAAGATTGTGCTTGACTCTCTTATACATAAAAATGTCGGCATAACTGAACACCAACTTCTCAGTATAGCCTTTCAATTGATTTCCAATATTTTGTATTTTTCTAAGCAAGTCGTCTATAGATATGTCATCTGTAAGAATCAAAGGATCGTATCTCCAGATTACAGCACCCTTGCCTAATTGCTCAACCAGCATCTTAAAAGTCTCAATGCGAGTTTCAAGCGGCGGAACCTTTTCTAGTTTCTCCTTCTCATAGTCATTCAACGAATATTGAATATAGCACTTGATATTGCGCTCCTTAAGAATATGCAGATAAGGCAACAGTGGTCGCGGATTCTTTGACCAGAACACGATAAAACGTGTCTTATTATAGGACACATACGATTTTACTCCATTGAACGGATTAACCCATGCTGAATATCCCACCTTAAGCCTGTGGAAAAACCAATCGGAATAAAAGGCGGGAATGTCTGTACTCCTGCTTGCAGAGACTATCAGAGGGGCTTGCATCGAAACGATGGTGCCATTCTCTAATGATTGGTTTATCTTAGTCCAGGTTGCCATAACTATTTATTAATGCTGATTTCTATATAATCCATACCATTCTTCATGATTGACGCTACAAAGTTAGTCTTCTTTTGTGAAGTCATCCTTCACTGAAGAATATTTTCTCAAAGTTTCTTCGATTTTTTCTCTTATTCGTTCTCTAAGCGGTGTCGGTTGCAATACTTCTACATCAGAACCAAACGAGAAAATCTGCTGTTCAAGCTCCCG
The DNA here is from genome assembly GCA_964651105.1 of uncultured Muribaculum sp. Lineage (GTDB taxonomy): Bacteria > Bacteroidota > Bacteroidia > Bacteroidales > Muribaculaceae > Muribaculum. The sequence continues at coordinate 3,246 of CAZYXN010000179.1, forward strand.
TGTCGGCTTGACATCTATACTTATTGTATTTGGTTCGTCACATCGTTTCTGTGATGGATGCAACTTCTTTGAGACCACATATGGGAAACGGTTTTCCGAAAACCGAAGTACAACGTGTTCTATCTTAACATCTCCGTACGGAACAGACACACCGATGATATCTTTGAAATAGTCGTCAAAGTTTATGTTGCTCGGACGAAATGGAACGCTCTCTGCCATAAAAAAATGTTCGATTCTGTCAAGAGCATAAATTTGGATCCGTTGCTGGGTTTCATCATACCCGACAAGAAACCATCGGCTATTATACTGCTTCAGGTAATAAGGGTGGACAATGTCTTCAAACTCATTTCCCTTATAAGTGCGGTAATATATTGCAAGAGGTTGTTTGTTGACGGTTGCGTCAATCAGTTCCGGCAGATGCTCACGTCCTTTCAGTTCCGTGTTGTCGTCAAATGACACGAGCGCTTCTGTTTGAGGCTTCAATCTAAACCGTTGTTCCAAGTGAACGATTGCGTCGTCAAGCCAACCGTTGGCAGGCAATCCCCGATAGCGTCCAAGCATATCCAACAGTTTATGAAGTTGCATAGCATCCTCAGTCGACATTTCACTATCAAATATTGAAAAGTTCCGGTTGGTATATTTGTAATAGCATTTCTTACCATCAAAGGTG
>CAZYXN010000180.1:0-3909 GCA_964651105.1 uncultured Muribaculum sp.
TCAAGAAAGGTCTTCAAGTCCTTGACCTTGTTGTTGGAATAGGAATGTCCACAAGCTGCATATCCGCTTTTGAGCGCAGCCTCGAAGTTGCGGCATCCTTTTATCGGGCCATTGGCGAATATTACGCCCAATGCCTCGCGGTGCTGTTCTTCGGTCAACTCCTTGTATGGATAAGGGTCTTTGGCTTTCTTGCCCGGCTCGGAGAACACATATCCGCTGGCGATTTCCGGCAGACCGTAGTCATTGACCCGGAAAGCGAATGGGTCGAACTCAGCGGCACGGATCATGGCGGCACATACTTCCGAAACGGTGTCGTCGGTTTTGCTTCGGCTCACCTGAAGGACGGTCTCAGCCTTGTTGTTCAACTCGGTGTCGACATGACCACGAGCATTGTCGTCGCTTTTGTTGAGGTGCAGAACCGTGTGGATATGTATCTGGAACTTGTCGGTCCATTCCATCAGCTTGCCTATAAGGTCGGTTGATTCCTTGGCACAGTTGATGTCATACATCAGGTCGCGCACGCCGTCGATGATTACAAGCCCGATGCCGGGAGTATTGATTATCGCCTGTTCGATAACTTCAAGGCGCAATGCGGGTGTGAGCTGACGCAGGGCGGCGAACTTCAGATGTTCCGGATGGGTACTGGTAGGCAGTTTCGCCAGTCGCAACGCCCGTTCCATTACCTTCTGACAGTGATACGGACTTTGCTCCGTGTCGAAATAGAGGATTGTGCTCTTATCGTCGGGGAACTCGGCTGTGTGGCCCAATACCTTACCATTGACGAGCGATGCCCCGACGATGGCGGCGACATTGAAGGTCTTTTTGCTCTTTGCCTTACCGGTCGATGCCGAGAAGTTGCCGAGAGTGCCGATGACACTGCCGTTTGCATACAGCACCTCCGGCGCGATCTGAATCTTATCCGTGATTCGCAACTGCTTTTCCTCCCAAAGTCGGAGGATGTCCTCTTTTACTTCTTGCATCGGCGACCTCCTTTTCTTTGGGCGTTATGTTCCTGTACGAGAGCGAGAGCTTTCTATCTGTCAACGACGATAGTACGCTCATTCTGAATGATAGCCCCGTCAATGACACCGCTTTTCTTGAGACGCTGGGCTGTAGGCTTGCTGCACCCGAATATCTCACAGATACCGGAAATGCCATAGGCATACTTTTGTCCGTCGGAAAAATCGTTGACGGTTGCCGCCTGTGTCTCCGGCTGATGGCGGTTCTTGAGAGCCTCGGCCATGAGGGTTAGAAACTGTGCCCCTGTCATAAGGCCCAAGGGCAGGCCTAAAATGCTGGATAATTCCATACGCAAATCGGTTTTGGTTTGACATTCCCTTCTTTCAGATTACTCCGAAAGAAGGCATCGGGAATTGTTCCTCGACAATGCAAAGTTAATACCCGATTTGAGTGGTATCCCAGTGGTAAAAATCAGGAAAATGCAGTAGAAAATAAAAATTTTTCAATGCGGCTTCCAATATTGTTTTTCAGCGTATTAGCGTTATGATGGGGCCGAATTACGTGAGTGGTACCGGATTTTTTGAGTGGTAAACGGGTGGTAGCTCACTACCACTCATAGACAATCACGGCCGATTATGAGGACTCATAACATAGAAAGCCCTGCCTAAGCAGGGCTTTCTATGGTGTCTTTCAAGGTCGCAATTTGCGACCTTGAAGATTATTCACATAGGACTATCTCAGTTTCGAAAGAATGTCATCCGGATTTTGGCGCATCTGACTGAATGCGACAATCTTCTTGCCAAGATCCTTGATTGATCCGCCGATGAAGTAGACGGTATCGTCGATTATCAAGAACCGATCATGCACATTAGTGCAATGTCTTACTTCTATATGGGGGTATTGGGCGTTATGACGACGTAGGTCATTGTTTATTTGAGAATGGCGCGGGTCGGTATAAATTACCGCTGACACGTCTTCCTTGCGCTTTGTCAGGACTTTCAGTATCCGGTCATCAACATAGTTGTCTATCAGCACGATTCTCCTTGTTGCCTTCCTGATTAAATCTGAAATCAGCGAATAGGCATCGAATATCTGCCCTTCAAAGAAAAATCCCTCAATAGGCTCTGAATCCTTGGCGTCAAGACGCGATAGCACCTCTTCAAATTTTTTATCATGTTCCGATAGATGCTCCTGCAAGAGTAATTGATGATGTTCAACCGTTTCGAGACGCTGGAAAACATGAGCATTATTAGTCAGGAAACTACGCATGGCAGTAAAAGCCCTCATAATACGGATATTCACCTCGATAGCGGTATCTGATTTCAATACGCCACTGAGCATTGCGACTCCATTTTCGGTGAAAGCAAAGGGCATATACTTTATATTTTGACCACGTCCTGCGTTCAAGGTCGCAATTTGCGACCTTGAACATTCTTCCTTAGAAAGTTCGAACATGAAGTCTTCTGGGAATCTACTTATATTGCGCCTGACCTGCTCTTTCAATCGTTTGGTTTCCACTCCATACAATCGGGCCAAGTCGCTATCCAGCATTACCTGTTGACCACGAATTACATGAATGAGACTCTCTATCGGAAGCAATGGAGAACTATCGCCTCCATTTACGGGTTCAAGTATGTTTTCGTTTTCTTTCATTGAAATTGCCATTCTGATTGCAAAGGTACGAAAAATAATCGGCAAATCAGCGATTTATGGTGTAAATCATTGACTTGCCGATTACATTTCATATAGTTGATCAGGAGGCTTTGGCGAGTTCGTCAAAGTTCTCTATCAGTTCTTCTATCTTTTCCCGGAATGCTACGGTGCGGGGATTATCGCTGTCTTCCGCCTCCTTGTATTTTGAGTTATATGCCTTATAACTCAGTCCGAGGTGCTGGCACATGCTCTTCCGCCAGTTGAGCTGGAGGTCGGTCTGGACGAGGTTACCGACCATGCTGATGAAGTAATAGACACGGTTCTTCTCCCCTTCGCGGATTTTAAGCCTCTTGTCGCAGTCACGAAGGTTGAGAATGGCATAGAGGTCATGTGGGTCGATGCTGTGGAACTGTTCACACACGAAGTTTTCGTGAATGTACTGGATGTGTCCGAGAGAGAAATATACATGCTTTCTCTCACCGGCTTTCTGCGCGGCCTCTTCATCGGTCGCAACATCTTCACCGGTATAGAATATGTCTCTGAGATTGGCACAGGTGATATTTTCTTTCTCTACGATGTCATCGTCGTCGGGCGACCACTCGAAAGCCTTGATTCCGTATTTCTTCATATAGCTGTGCAGGTCTTCGAGGGCTTCCTGGAAGTTATACATGTCGAAATTGTGCGCACATTTACGCAAATCACGGAAATTGCAGATATACTCAAGACGCTTGATGTCGGTCTCTATCCGGGAGAAGAATTTGTCGAAATTCCCGTCGAGAGAAAGGCGTATTGCGTCAATGTCCGCACCGCGATTAGCTGTCTCATGCAGCTCTGCCGAACCCATCGCCAAGGCTGTGAGCTCCTTATGAGTTTCCTTGTCGTTGATATTCAAGGAATGTCGTAGGATTGCGATTGTCTCGGATATAAGAGCGACATCGAATATCATCGCGATTTCCATCTGCGAGAGCGTTTCGATATTTGGCTCGATTTTGGCCAGCAGACGCTCTACTTCTGTCGCAAGGCTGCGGAGAAGCGTCTGATGCTCCTGACTGCCGACAAGGGCACGGATGCTTCTTTCTATTAGTGTCAGTTGGTCGAAGACTATGTCGCACGAACCCATTATGATACAGTCATCAAATTCCAGTGCTTTGTGGACGAGATAGTTTGCGATGATATCATTGGCTCCGTCAAACTTCTCCACAAGGGATTCTACAATTTCTTCAGGGGTCATATTGATATGTTTTTTATTGCTGTCCGATAAAACTCAGATAGCGCAATAAAGTATGGCTCGAACGC
>CAZYXN010000181.1:0-3906 GCA_964651105.1 uncultured Muribaculum sp.
AGGGGCAATTCTTAAAAATTGTGATTTAACGGGTCAAGCCGACCTTGCCACCCTCGACCGCAAGATTACCGCCGAACTTGCTCCCAGCCACGCAGTGCCGGATGACCGAATGGGAGTCAACCATGAGGAACAGGACGGCGAGGAAGTCAACCGGAATGACGAGCCGCAGCAATCTCAGCGGGTGGAGGTTCCGGCTCAATCCTTAGGCTCAAAGGAGTCGATGGATTGAGCCGATTCGATTATATAAAAGGATTTAACCAAGTCATGTGGGAAGATAAGTGATGACAGACAGGTTGATGTTTCATATCAGCCTGTCTGTTGTTATTTATTACGCGAGTGGATGTAATCGGTCGGTGTCATGCCGGTTTCTTTTTTGAACATCCGGCTAAGATGAGCAGGATATTCAAAACCGAGCTTATATGCTGCCTCCGCTACTGTCAGTCCTGAGGCAAGTTCATTCTTTATCTGCCGGATAATAAACTGTCGGATTAAACGCCCCGGACTTTCTCCAGTCATTTTCTTTATCAGATCGCTGAAATAATTGGTTGACATACAAAGATGTTCGGCGCAGATGTTCACAGTCGGCAGTCCGTTTTTCAGTTGAAGACCGTCTGTGAAATATCCGTTCAGGAAACTGTCGAACCTTGAGAGAATATCGTTATTGGACAATTTTCTCGTTATGAACTGAAGGTTATAAAATCGTTGACAATACTTAAGCAACAGAGAGATATATCCAACAAGTATGTCATTTTGGAAGTCATCCTGCGGATTGTCTATTTCCGATTTTATACGCTTGAATACAGCCACCACAATGTCATGCTCCTTCTCATTCATGTGAAGAGCCTCGTTAACACTGTAATCAAAAAAAGAGTAATGCCTGATTTCTTTTTCAAGTTGGGTACCATGTATGAGGTCAGGATGAAAAAGCAAAGCCCATCCCCCTATTGAGGCTCTTTCGCCGTTGTCCTCCTTGCCGCCGATCTGACCCGGAGCAACGCAGATAAGCGAGCCGTCCCTGTAATCATATCTTCCGCATCCATACGTCAGGTCAAGGTCATTGTCTTCCTGTACGAACACGCCATAAACGCCATATCTGTTAAGGCTATGACGTATCGGAGAGATTTCAGAAAAGTCAATGACAGTTATCAGCGGATGTCTGTCAGTTACTCCATGATACCCGCTGTAATCGGAAGTTTTGTTGACTTTCAGTATTTTTGTCATAGTCATTGACTTGATTGTCAAGTGCAAAGTTACGAAAATTCCGCGAGATGATAAGTCGATTCAGTGTTTTTGATATGGATTCCCAAGAATTTGGATGCCTCATTATCTTCAGGCTGTCTAATTTTGCAATGTCAAATTATAGAAACTATGGACAGCAAGATAACAGTACCGAAATCTGTATGTAGCGACGAGGTGATTGATTACATTGCCTCCCGCTATTCCATTACCCCACAACAGGTCATCAATCACTTTATGTGTCAGGAAGGCATCTTAAGTGACCTACAAAACGACAGTGACAAAGCCATTTTATTTGAAGAAAACGAAATGGCGATTTTACGGGATATGGGAATACGACCTTCTTGTGTCGAGTTCGTAGAAACAAACAATTAAGGCTATGAGTAAGAATATGTTTGCATCAGTTATTTTGCTTGCAGCTCTTTCGATTACTGCCTGTGGTGGCGGAAATAATGAGCCCGAAATACCGGCTCAATCGGAAACGACAAAACCATCGGAAGGTAACAATGAAGAAACAAACGAATCAATGAAAATGAATATCATAATTGGCGATAAAACCATCACGGCGATGATAGATGATAATGCGGCGGGCCGGGATTTTTTGTCCCGTCTCCCCTTAGAGGTGACTCTTGAAGATTTCAACAATACCACAGAAAAGATTTTCTATCCAACTCCGGCACTCGACATGGCAGGCGTGAAACGCGGATGTGCGCCGGTTCCCGGAGATATTACTATTTATGCCCCTTGGAAAAACGTGGCTATTTTTTGTAAGAACTGGTCTTACAGCAATAACCTTATCAAAATCGGTCATATTGAGGGCGACGGAGTAGAGACACTGAGAACCGCCGGGGACATAAAAGTAAAATTTGAACGACAATAATATGACAGCGGAAGATTTCAAAGACTTAGTAAAGACCGGGCAGGCTCTTGACTCTGAAGATATACACAGTTTCATGGATAATATGAGCAATGAGGCAAGACGCATTACGTTCTTGCTGAACACTGCTTACCATACACCCGACGAAGTAAGAGAACTTCTGTCTGAACTGTTCGGATATAAAGAGCCTTCCTCGCTTCGTGTATTCCCGCCGTTCTATACCGATTATGGAAAGAATATCAATATCGGGGAAGGAGTGTTCATCAATGCCTGCTGCCATTTTCAGGATCATGGTGGCGTGACCATCGGCGACGGCTGTCAGATAGGCCATAATGTAGTTTTCGCCACCCTCAATCACGAATTAGAACCGGAACGGCGCAAGACCACGCGCGCGGCTCCGATAGTATTGGACAAAAATGTATGGATAGGCTCAAACGCCACCATATTGCAGGGAGTAACGATAGGCGACAATGCTGTCGTTGCCGCAGGTGCTGTGGTCACTAAGGATGTGGCACCGAATACAGTTGTCGGAGGTGTGCCGGCGAAGTTCATGAAGATAATTTAATGTTGTATGAGAACAAAAATAACCCTGTTTATCGTATTGTCAATCCTGACCTTGAATATCCAGGCAGCTACCCGTTATGATATTGAACAGAATAAACTTATTTTCCCTGCTGAAAACATAGCATCTTCGGAGAGCAACACCGGGGAAGTCCATCTGTCGATACTTAAGGGCGGAGGCAACAACATGATAACCAATTTCTGCTTTTCACCGGGAAGTCGTAACTTCTGGCATTACCATCCCAATGCCGAACAGACATTGCTGGTACTTGACGGAGAAGGCTACTATCAGGAAGAAGGTCAAGAAAAACGTGTCATAAAAAAAGGAGATGTGATTGTTTCCAAAGCCAACGTACTCCACTGGAATGGTGCGACTCCCGATAAGGCGTTGGTTTGCATGACAGTAACAGAACATTCCTTTGATGGTCATGTCGTACAGTTGCGCTCCGTGACAGATGAGGAATACGGATTGTCAACAAGAGCAGAAAACAAATCGACAATGTGCACGAAACTGCCGATGTTGGCCGATGGTATAATCCGTCTTTCGAAAGTAGAGGTTGATCCTGCATATCTTGACGAGTATATGAGGTATGCAACCGAAGTAGGTGAAATCTCCTTGCGTACAGAACCCGGAGTGCTTACGATGTATGCCTTGCAGGAAAAGGAGAGTCCCTGCAACATAACGATTCTTGAAACGTATGCCACTCAGGAAGCATACCGTTCACACATAGCCTCCGCCCACTTCCAGAAATATAAACAGGGGACACTTCACATGGTCAAAAATCTCCATCTTCTTGACCAGACTCAACTTAACCCGTCAAATAAGGTTGTAAATTATATCAAGACACAAAACAATATGGCACAGAAAATTATTCAGACTGCCGGAAGGCAGCAACTCGGCGAGTTCGCTCCTGAGTTCGCCCATCTCAACGACGATATACTTTTCGGTGAGGTATGGAGCCGCAACGACTTATTATCCCTTCGTGACCGTAGCCTCGTGACAATCACCTCGCTCATATCGCAAGGAATAACTGACAACTCACTGACTTACCATCTTCAGGAAGCTAAGAAGAACGGCATAACCCACAGCGAGGCAGCCGAAATCATAACCCACATAGCCTTTTATGCCGGATGGCCCAAGGCGTGGGCGGCGTTCAATCTCGCCAAGAAAGTTTGGGCAGACGATACAGAAACCACAGAGAAATGAACGTTCCGAAGGTAAAACTTAACAA
>CAZYXN010000182.1:0-3887 GCA_964651105.1 uncultured Muribaculum sp.
TCATATAGCTTGCCGGCATTGGCGCGCACCTCGCTGAGGTCGCATTTCATCAAAGGAGTCGAATCGGGGCCTTTGTCAATTCCGGGATAAGGAGCCAGATCATTTTCTCCGGTGGTGGGCACAATCTCCACCCACGATAGATAGCGGTAATCGCTTGCGCCTCTCGCGGGAATAGGGTTGCCGGTCGAATTTCCATTTTCATCGGTTGAAAAGTTGTAGGTGTTGGCTCCGTAATACGAACGCATCGAGAAACTGAAATTCTCAAGTTCAGTCTCAGAGAGCTGAACGTTAAACGCATTGTAGTGAGAATCCAGATTATACATCTTATCAGTCACGTCAGACACAAGTCCCTCCGCTCCGGGTTGCGGCTCATCTTTACGGAACGCCTCGACGATAATCGAACTCGCGCTCAGCACCTTGACATTGTAGGTATAGATTGAATTGCGCAGATTGTTGAAGTCGGCAGGCTTATCGTCAACATAACCGAGATGCACGACATACACCGCCTCGACGGTACGTGAATTGACCTTGTCGGGCAGATTCCAATCGGGTTCGGCATCATCGGGATTCTTGACGGGATCAGTCACCAGATAGGTCAATTGAGCGTGTATCTCCACATACGTGGCCTTATTGTTGAGCGTCTCCTTTTCGGGAGAAAGACTTTTGTACACACCGGTATTGAGATTTCCATTTTTCCACTCCACTTCCCTGTCCTGATAGCTTTTACAGTAGTCAGGAATTCCGGAGCGTTTATTCTCCATCTGCCAGAAATCAAAGGAATAGACTCCGTTATCTTCCCTGATATCAGTCGAAGTAAATGTCAGCGACGACCGGTAATTGTCATTTTTCGCCACATCGGGCTCCATGGCGTCGCCGGCGTTGGCATATCTTGTAAGGTTGGTCGCGGAAGGATTATCCTGCGACCGCTCATACAGCCATCCGTAGAGCGGGACATTATGGACCGTAAACGACTCAGGCTCGATTTTTATAATCTTGACTCCATCAGCTTCCTGTCCGGCCGCCTCAATATTAAACTTTACCTGAGTGAATGGACGACGCAGATGTATGCTCCCGTCAAGAGACACCGAAGTCTCCCCTTTTTTGGGGAGAGGTATGTAATAAGAACTTACATCGTCCCAGTCATAATCATCAGCATGTGACGCATCATCGAGATATATGCCGCTCATCGGCAGCGGATTCTGAGTGGCATTAGGCATCTGCACATCAGCCGCCCCCTGGAAAAGGTCACGCTTGATAGCTATCGCCAAAAACTCATCCCAGGTCGACGCTTCCTGAAGCAGGTCAAGGAGCAAAGTCTCCGAACCGGCCGATTGGCCAACCTTATAACCATAGTTGACATCAGGATTGGCGACAGCCACAATATAGCTGGGTCCCGACTTGGTGGTTATATTTTTGATTGTGTATCGGTCATGGCTCTTTTGTCCAGCCGTGAACCCGTGTTCCTCCTCGTCGGCCGATGTAAGAAACAAACCGTTTTCATTATTTTCTCCGATAATTGTGCTCTTGCGGTCATTGGCGTTATAAATGCCCACCCACAGGGTGTTGACCGTGAAAGCGTCTTCTTCAGTCATATCGGCGCGTGACACTCTTTTCGTAAAATCAGGAGCCGTAAGAGTCAAAGAAATCACCGTATTCTCGCCTTCAGGCTGAATTTCAGCTCCGTGCCTCACATCGTCGTCACACGCTGAAAGCAGCGACATCAACGCGACACACGCCGGTATGACTTTAATATATTTCTTATAGTTGTTCATCATGTCCAATTTCAGTGTTTCTTAAGTAAAGATTAGTCAAACACAGGGATATCCACAGTCTTTCGATTCCAGTCGCACACGGTAAAACCGACTTCGATAATATTGACAGTCTGATTGATCCCCGTTATTTCATAGCGGTATATGTGATTGCGTATAAGCTCGCCAATCCCTTCGCCCGGACTTCCGTCGGAATATTTCGCAAGCGGCATAGTGTACATCGGCGAATCGTCTTTTCCGTCTCCCATAGGATTACTGACAGTCACTTCAATAAATGGCAGCGCATCAGCTTTGTCAGGATAATTTTCTTCAACTATTGAGCGAAGATATTCCACAACATAACCTGAATACACTTTACACCCGTCATCCCGCATATTGGTAGCCTCAGAATCATATGCAAATGTAATACACTCACGACGTTGAAATTTGTAATCAAATTCAGGAATATAATATTCCTTCATCGTGTCAGGAAGCATATAATCAGGAACATCCGGCATTGTTACGTCAGCAACCTGTCCTGAAGAGGTCGTACTCCACTCTCCTTTTTCATTACTCCAATTACCGTTATTTATATATGGCAAAATAGTTCCTGACATGAAATATCCGTAAAGTTCCACTTTATCCACATATGGACGTTGTGCCGGATTATAATTCCCTCCCAACATGTCAATTTTATCAATTACCTCGATTTTTGACAATGCGCGAAGCATATTTATATTTTTAAGTTCACGGGCGTTGCCGCTTCCTCCGCTCAAATCGGGAGAAAGGAGCACCGGGGCTTCATAGGTGGACGCTTTCAATACAGCGGCATCCACCGTAAATTGCTGCAATCCGGCCATAGGGATATAGGCGTGTTCATCAATTGATGGTTTCCATGGCGAGAATGAGTTAAAATCCCTCACATCCTCGGGCTGGCGGAATGTACGGCGTTGAGCGGCTATATCTTCGATAGTTGTCACCCCCGGACTATATGTGAAATATTGTCCGTCGAGATTGCTTGTATTGGCGATTACCATGATGTAGAAGGTAACAGGCTCGCCTGCCGCCACCTTCTCGTCAAAGTATTTTTCAGTTATAGAAGCCTTGATATTGTACCATGTATAGTTGACCGCGTCCTCTCCCGTGATTTCCGGAAATATGGGACGCAGCAGCTTGCGGTCTTCATCAAAAAGCATGAAGCGGCAATCGGCTGTGTTTATGAAATTTTCAGCGTTGGAACCGTTCTGGTCACCGACGCAATCGTCGACACGCGACACAGCGCTGCGGTTGCTGCCGGCATTGTGTGTCACCACAGTAAACTGCAAGGTGACACCCTTCCGCCCGTCATCGCCGCTGTCGGGCGGACATGGCGAATCCTCGTTCACACACGCTGTAGCCATCGACAGCGCGAGAGCCGACATAGCAGCGAGGATATATGTAGATAGTCGAGTCATTGTCTATCGCGTTTTTACTGTGATACTGAAATCATATCTCAACATCCTGAGGAGGCACAACACGCCATCCGTTGATATACACGCCCCCGGCTATATACCAGTTGCGGTCTTTGTCGACGAAGAACATGAGAGTGTACACATCCTTTCGGTCAAGATAGTCCTGATTGGACATCGCGCGGTTGTACTCGCCCTTGACCATGAGAAGATACTGGATGAGATTGATTCTTATAATGTCTTCGCCGTCACTGTTGCGGCGGATTACGAGTCGCGGAGCGCGATCGGCCATCAGGCGGCCCATGGTCATTTCGGCAAGAACGCCGTTGGCCTGAGTCTGCACGCGCGATTTGGAGGCCGGTGTATTCGCGTCGGTGTCCGGCTCGTCAAATGACGCGGATGTCATGGTCAACGCCCATGGACGATATCCGAACTGAACCGTCGACACCACGTCGTTGAGATAGTCGAGCCGGTTATTGTCGGCAGTGATATAGAAACTGAAATCATCCTCTTTCAGCTCTGTTCCGTCGGTATTCTGCAGAAGCACCTGCATCACGTTGGTGTCCTTTGTCAGGCTCATTGGGCCTATAAACACATTTCCGTAAGTGTCGGGAAAATCCACTCCGCGCTTTATCGCATGAACCAGCGGAACGATATCACGATCCACATATAATCCGCTCTCTGGACTTAC
>CAZYXN010000183.1:0-3786 GCA_964651105.1 uncultured Muribaculum sp.
CATAAGTATCATCACCTCAAAGGCTCAGACCACGCGCCATCGTATCACCGGCATTGTCAATACCGATGACTATCAGATCGTGTTTTCCGACACTCCCGGAGTCTTGAAACCCAACTACAAGATGCAGGAGGCCATGCGTGAGTTCTCTGAAGGCGCGTTGACCGATGCCGATGTGCTGCTCTATGTGACGGATGTGGTGGAAGATCCGACAAAAAATGCGGATTTCCTTGAAAAAGTCGCAAAAGAAAAAGTTCCGGTATTGCTCGTTATAAATAAGGTCGACCTTCTGAAAGGAAACGAAGAACTGAACGAAATCGTTGACCGCTGGCATAAGCTGTTGCCTAATGCCGAAGTGTTCCCGACTTCTGCCAAACTCGGATTTAACGTTGATGCCCTCATGAAACGCATTATCGAGCTTTTGCCTGTGGCTCCGCCCTATTTTGGCAAGGACGCGCTTACCGACAAGCCCGCCCGTTTTTTCGTTACAGAGATAATACGCGAGAAGCTGTTGTTGAACCTTGATAAGGAGGTTCCGTACTCTGTTGAGGTGGTTGTGGAGAAGTTTGACGAGAAGGACGACAGCATCCATATCATGACGGTCATATACGTGGAACGTGATTCACAGAAGGGAATAATCATAGGAAAGGGCGGTTCCATGCTTAAGCGTATCGGTACGGAAGCCCGCAAGGATATTGAGAAATTCTTTGACAAACACGTTTATCTCGAACTGTTTGTTAAGGTCGAGAAAGACTGGCGCAACCGTGAAAATAAGCTGCGCTCGTTCGGTTATATCGAATAACGGTGTTATCGCATCTTTGACAGATTGATAAACCTATAGTCAACACCTGAACGTGGGTCGGTCATGAGGTCGGATTCCTCTGTCACCGCCCACGTTTTGTCATTAAACGGCTCGATAAACGTATCTGCGTCTTCAGGCTCTCTTTCGATGAGGGTCAGATAGACGCGGTCGGCGATGTCATGGGCTTGGCGATATATTTCCGCTCCTCCGATAATCATCACCTCGTCGGATGCGGCCGACATTGCGAGAGCCTCTTCAATCGAGCCGGCGGTGTCGATGCCGTCGGCTGGATAGTCTTTCCGTCGGGTCACGACTATGTTTCTGCGTCCGGGAAGCGGGCCTCCGGGAAGCGATTCAAAGGTCTTGCGGCCCATGATGACCGGCTTTCCCAAGGTGATTGATTTGAAGCGTTTCAGATCGGCGCTTATATGGTAGAGCAAGTCCCCTTTACGCCCTATGGCTCCCGAACGCGTCATCGCTACGATTATGGAGATTGTCGCGCTCATACCGATACCTGGGCTTTGATGTGTGGATGCGGGTCATATCCTTCGAGCGTGAAGTCCTCGTATTTGAAATCGAAGATTGATTTCACGTCGGGATTCAGAATCATGCGTGGCAGCTGACGCGGTTCGCGGCTAAGCTGCAGGTCGACTTGCTCCACATGGTCGTTATAGATGTGCGCGTCGCCGAGAGTGTGGATGAAATCGCCCGCTTTCAGTCCGGTCACTTGGGCAACCATCATGAGCAGCAAGGCATATGACGCTATGTTGAACGGCACGCCTAAAAAAGTGTCGGCTGAACGCTGGTACAGCTGAAGGCTCAGGCGGCCGTCGGCCACGTAGAATTGAAACAGGATGTGGCATGGAGGGAGATTCATGTTGCCGAGGTCGGCCACGTTCCATGCGCTGACGATTATGCGCCGTGAGTCGGGATTCTCTTTTATTGTTCTGATTATTTCCGATATCTGGTCGATATGGCCGCCGTTATAGTCGGGCCATGAACGCCATTGATATCCGTAGATATGCCCTACCGAGCCGTCGGGGTCGGCCCATTCGTTCCAGATTCTTACTCCGTTGTCCTGAAGGTAATGGACGTTGGTGTCGCCCTTCAGAAACCACAGCAATTCATAGATTATGGATTTCAGGTGCAGCTTTTTTGTTGTCAGCAACGGAAATCCGTCGTCAAGATTAAAACGCATCTGATACCCGAACACGCTGCGTGTTCCGGTGCCTGTGCGGTCATTTTTCAGCACGCCGTTCTCTTTGACATGGCGCAGGAGGTCAAGATATTGTTTCATCGCTTTCTTGGTTGTTCTGTTCGTAGAGGGATTCCGCCGGTGGCGAGCATGGCGCCGCCGTGTTTACCCCCGGAGTGTTTATGCGTTGCATCATCGGGAGTGACAGCTGCTTGCGGCTTATGCGGTAAAATATTGCGTCGTCAGGGCATACCGCGATACAGTCAAAACAGTTGACACACCGTGAGCCGTCGACGACATGGTCGTTCAGGTCTATGCATGAGGCTTTGCATGCATGCTCGCATTTGCGGCAGTTGGTGCATAGGTCGGTGTCGATGTCGATGTGCCACAGCGACTGCCTGCTGCACATGCCGAGCACGGTTCCTATGGGGCATATGGCATTGCAATAGGTGCGTCCGTAAAACCACGCCGGAATGCTTACCGACAATAGCATCACTCCCGAAAGAGCCGTGTAAAAAACGCCGGCGGTTATGATTCTTACATGCTGGATGCTCCACCATCCGGTGCGGTCTCCGATGGTTGCCGTGATATTGCAGGCATGGCCCCAGAGCGGTTTGAGCAGCTCGACTACCGCCTGCCCGTAGATGCTGTAAGGGTCGACAAGAGCCGGGACTACGGTTATTTCGCCGATGAAACACACCAGAACCACGAGCAGCGATGTGTAGCGCCAGCGGTTCAGCGGCGGCGAATAATGATAGTCGCGCAATGAACCTTTCCGGCTTTTTCGCCCGAGCCACCCTATGATATCGAGCCATGTGCCGAGCGGACACGCCGAAGAACAATAAATCCTTCCGAACAGCCATGCGACCACGACCCAAAATGCCGCCATGGTGACCGACAGCGTCATAGCCATGGGGAATACCTGAATTTTGGTAGCCCATGCCATATAGCGCGCTACTGTCGGGCCGTAGCACACCCATAGGAGCGTGACAGCGAAAAATACCGCCAGCGATACAACGATGCGAGTGATTTTTAAACCGGTTCTTTTCATCGGAATTTTTCCGTACATGGCAAAGGTACGAAAAAACTTTGCATCAATATATAGAAATGTTGCTTTATGATTGTGACGCGCTATGTGAAATTTGTTAATTTTGCAATATTATTATTGCGATAATCCCTGATACACGCAATCATTACTGCATTACGATGGTTCATCCTTGCAAAAACCGATACTGATATGAAAGAATTTTTCAAGATTATAAAGCGCTTCGTCCCCCCTTATAAAAAGAACCTCGCGCTCAACATAATCTTTAATATACTCGCCGCGTTTCTGACCCTGTTCTCGTTTGCGGTCATCATCCCGATTCTGGAGATGCTTTTCGGAATCCATGAAGGCCACTATGAGTACATGCCTATGGATGCCGGCTCCCTGAAGGATGTGGCCATAAACAATTTTTATTACTACACCCAGGTGATGATCGCCGACTGGGGACCCTCGGGCGCTCTTGCAGGGTTGGCGGCTCTTCTTGTGGTGATGACCGGTCTGAAAACCGGGGTCACCTACCTCAGCTCCTATTTCATTATCCCCATGCGTTCGGGTATAGTGCGTGATATCCGCAATTACATGTATGACAAGATTCTCATTCTCCCCATATCGTTTTTCACCGATGCCCGTAAGGGCGATGTGATGGCGCGTATGACAGGCGACGTTGCCGAGATAGAAAATTCCATCATGTCGTCGCTCGACATGTTTTTCAAGAATCCCATCATGATTATTGTCTGTCTGGTGATG
>CAZYXN010000184.1:0-3751 GCA_964651105.1 uncultured Muribaculum sp.
AGGAGTAAGCCCGAGAGACTGCAAATGACAATTTACGATTGTGACTTCATGATTTTCTATTTGCACCTGATAGGCTGAATATTGTCCTGACTCCCAATCAGGCGAAGCCGGGACATCAAGGGATTTAACAGGAAAATGCGATAATATGATTTCCCCGGCACGACCAGGCATATCAATATAATAAGGATATAAAGCCTTTAAGGAGTCACGCTGAGATTTGTTGCAGAAAGAATGTTTGCCTAATAGAGCATATGCCTCCTGAAGACACACTATATCCGGATTCTGCGAAATAATGTAACTTACAGTAGGGTTTCCCCATGCAGGATTTTCGCCCTGACGATTAGTGAAATTGAATACATTATATGTCATAACGGTAAATGCACTCTTTTTTTCTTCCCGTGTGACTTTTGGTTTGATAATATGCATGGGAAAATTTGTCAATATCGAATTGAAACACAGAATAAGCGCAATTACCGACATCCATAATAGATGACGGCGCGATACAAACAAGTTGACAACAAGAAGTATAACTGATAATATCGCCCAAATCGGGAACGTCATATTAATAATCTGCGCGAAAGCGAAATTTTCAGGATTGATTGCTCCCATATAGGCAGACGCAACAGTACATATCGCGACCCCAATATTTACGGGCAGCCATACTACCATAAAAATTCCCTTTAGAGCATTAACTGTTTTCCCCATTATTTTATCCGTCGGCTTACATCAAACAATCTGTCTTTTTCTTGCTTCGTCAAAGAGCCGTATCCTGATTTTTTAACTTTATCCAAAATTTCATCCAGACAGGCTTCATCGTTTTTTGATTCTGAAGAATGAAAAGACGGCTTGGTGCCATAAAACTTATATTTTTTATCAAACAAACGATTGCGCAAATTGATGATGCGATCAACAATTATGCAATATGGACGCGTAATATCAATTCCTCGCTTTTGAGCTGCGGCATACAAAAATCCAATTATAGCTCCACCGATGTGAGCTATATGACCTCCTGTATTACTTCCGCCGATACTGACAAAATCAATTATAATAGTCACAATCGCCACCCATTTTAATGAAATCTCTCCTAAAAACAGCAACCCCATTTTATAATCGGGGTGTCTTACTGCTGTAGCGACAACTATTGCCAGCACCGATGCTGAAGAGCCGATGATAAGACCTGATATTCCAAGCAATGAATAACAGAACATGAATAATATGGCGCCTCCAAAACCGCCATATAAATATAGGGCAAGCATCCTTTTAGAACTGTCAGCTAATAAAAATATTTCTCCGAACCAATATAGCCAAAGCATATTAAACAAAATATGCAGCAAATCGTACTGAGAAAACATATAGGTGACAATCGTCCATGGAGCTCGCAGAAACGACATGAACTCAGAAGGAAATTCTACAAAAACGAGAACTTTGTCGGGAGAGAATGGAGTGAACATACATATAAATGTGAGCAAATGCAGCAATAAAAATACAGCCACATTCACAAATACGAGCTTAATCAGCATTGAGCCCGTAATCCACTTTATACGAAGCTCTTTAATAAAATCCATCCCTTCCAATAATTCGTTTATGTTTCCAATATAGTAATATAAAGAATCCGAATATCATGCCGCCGAGATGAGCGAAATGGGCTACCCCGTCATTCGCCGACCCCATGCCGAGCGCCAATTCAATCAATCCGTATCCGATCACCATCCATTTGGCTTTAATTGGGACAGGCACGAACATAAGATACAGCGGTCGATTAGGGAATATCATTCCGAACGCAAGCAACACTCCATAAATAGCTCCAGAAGCGCCGATAGTGACAAGCATATTTTCAAACGCTTCCCGCAAATGCATAAGCTGAAGGGGGGAGATCGATGAATTTATTGCAGCCATACTCATATTATTTGCATGAGCGACTTCAGCAAGATACATTTCCACATTACGGTTCACAAAAGAATCAATCATCAATGCCCATACGCCTTCCTGGACTAATGCGGCACCGATTCCGCAAGAAAGATAGTAAAACAAGAATCTTTTGCTTCCAAGAACACGTTCAAGAGTAATACCGAACATGAACAATGTGAACATATTGAAAAATATATGCGCGATTCCTTGTGTGGAATGCATGAACATATACAGAATTATTTGGGCGATGTTAAAGTCAGAGGCTTCGATATAATGCAATCCGCCATATCTGATAATTGAATCTCCGAATTTCCCGGAAAAAACAAACATAGCCACCCATATTATAAAATTGATAATTATCAGATTTTTCGTTACAGGGGGCATGGCTCGAAAAAAAGAACCGCTGTTTCCTATCATCTCTATATCCTATTTGTTTTCGTATACTTTATAATGCAAAATTAAGGAAAATATCTCGTTAAAACATGAAAAAAGTCAATATCGGGACAATATTAAAGAATTTTTCTCATTTTTTTAAGTAAAATTGCTGATTTATCAAAATTTACATCTATATTTGTGTCAGATATTATTTTAACATTAACACTCACTATCATGAACAAAACAGAATTGGTTAATGCCATTGCAGAAAAGGCTAACCTGACTAAAGTAGATGCTAAAAATGCACTTGACGCTTGTCTTTCCGCTATCGCAGAAGCGCTTGAAAAAGACGATAAAGTAGCTCTTCTTGGATTTGGCACATTTGGCGTTACCGAAAAAGGAGCCCGCACAGGTATTAATCCTCGCACAAAAGAAACAATAAACATTCCGGCACGTAAAGTTGTTAAATTTAAACCGGGAGCTGAACTTGCTAATAAGATTAATTAAATCATATTAACGAACCGATATGACCGCGAAGCCTCCGGGCATTGCGGTTATTTTATTTTAACTACACTTTAACAATTAAACTGTTTTATTATGAGAATCAAAGGACTTATTTTGGCTGCAATCATGGTAGTTGCCATGGCTGTGCCTGCATCCGCTCAATTCCGTTTCGGTCCAAAAGTAGGTATTACAATGAGTGAACTGCATTTCAATAAAGGTGATTTTGACTCCAAAAACCGCACCGGACTCACAGCCGGACTTATGACGGAATTTACTGTTCCTGTAATAGGGCTTGGTTTTGACGCTTCATTGATGTATGCTCGTCATAGCGAGAAACGCGATTACATTGATATTCCGGTAAACTTAAAATATAAAATAGGGCTTCCTGTAATTAGCCACATCTTGACTCCGTTTGTAACCACCGGTCCCGATTTCTATGTCCCGGTAAACAAATTTGACGGAAAGAAGAATTTCAGCACATCTTGGAATTTCGGTTTAGGCGTTACCCTTATTAATCATATTCAAGTTGCCGCAAGCTATGGATTCGGAATTTCAAAAACTGCAGAATTTGATGACGAAGGGTCTAAAATTAATGGAAAAGACCGTTGCTGGACAATAACCGCCGCATATCTTTTCTAAAACATAACTTAGACAAATAAAAATAGCATGCCATTGGCATGCTATTTTTATTATTTATGCGTATCTGAACCTATTGGATGCTATTTTTAGAGTTAAACAGTCCATCATCTATTCTTTTATGTAAAACCTGCAAACAACTATCAGTCAACCCACAAAACATAGAACCAAATTTTATTTGTAAAATATTTGCCAAATAACTTGCATAAATAGAAATAAACGTTTAACTTTGCACCGCTTTTGGTCCCATAGCTCAGTTGGTTAGAGCACCTGACTCATAATCAGGGAGTCCTAGGTTCAAGCCCTAGTGGGACCACCGCCTAAAAAT
>CAZYXN010000185.1:0-3734 GCA_964651105.1 uncultured Muribaculum sp.
GCCTAATTTAGAGAAGAATAAATTTAAATTAATATATGGAATCAGTAGGAAGTATTGTTATGTATGGGATAATCGCAGCGGCGATTGTCATCTTCTCGATACTTACTGTCACTACCCGCCGCATTTTGCGTGCCGCAACTTATCTGCTTTTCGTGCTGTTTGCGACAGCCGGCTTATATTTCAAACTCGATTATGAGTTTCTTGGAGCTGTGCAGATTGCGGTATACGCCGGCGGTATTGTCGTGTTGTTTGTGTTCTCGATTTTGCTCACAAGCAAACCAGGTGACAATAGTGCGAGTCTTACTTCAAAGAAAAAATTAATCGGTCTCGCAGCTTCGGTGCTCTCGCTTGCTGTTGCCGGATATGCTCTTGTGAGTCGTCCGGAATTTTGGAGCGCGGTCACTAAGCCATTTGAGCTTGAGATGACGATGAACCGTCTTGGCGAGATATTGCTTGGTACAGAAAAATACCAGTATCTTTTGCCGTTTGAGGCTGTCAGTGTGTTATTGCTCGCGTGTATAATCGGAGGCGTCGTTGTCGCCCGTAAACGTTGATTTTAGGTTATGGACAAATTATCAATGATGCTTTATCTCATTCCCGCGTTGATTATGTTCTGTTGCGGAGTTTACGGCTTCATCACCCGTAAGAATATGATTGCGATGTTGATTTCACTTGAGCTGATGCTTAACGCAGTCGATATTAATTTTGTCGTGTTCAACCGGTTTCTTTATCCGGGACAGCTGGAGGGCATGATTTTCACTCTTTTTGCGATAGCGATAGCTGCGGCTGAAACAGCACTTGCGATTGCCATTATCGTGAATATATTCCGTGTCGCGCGTAATATTGATGTTCGCGACCTCATTAAAATGAAATTCTGACGGCTATGGTTACAATGTCAATATTCATACTATGTATTCCCTTGTTCATGTTCTTGCTGCTTGGACTGACTGGCATGAAGATGAGTCACAAGCTTGCCGGAATACTCGGATGCTGCGGCATGGGCGTCACTTTGGTGCTTGCCTACACTGTAGCGTTTAATTATTTTTTCAGTGGCGATTCTCTGTTTATTAATGAAATGGGCGATCGTCTGCAACATATTCTCTGGAACGAGACATGGTTGCAGTTTACCGATAAACTTGCGATAAAACTCGGTTTTCTGTTGGATCCGATTTCTGCCATGATGCTTGTCGTGATTACCACGATTTCATTTATGGTACATCTATATAGCATGGGATACATGCGAGACCATCATGGAGTATATGAACATGGTTTCCAGCGTTTTTATGCTTTCCTTTCGTTGTTCAGTTTCTCAATGCTTGGGCTTGTTGTTGCCACCAACATATTTCAGATGTATATTTTCTGGGAGTTGGTGGGAGCGTCGTCCTATCTGTTAATCGGATTTTATTATACCAAGCCGTCGGCGGTATCTGCATCAAAGAAGGCGTTTATTGTCACCCGTTTTGCCGATCTTGGATTTTTAATAGGTATATTGATCCTTTCATTCTATACTGGTACATTCAACTTTACCGAGTTGACATCAGTCCCGGTAGAAGGTTTGTCTAATGTTTTCCAGATAAGCGAGAACACTGCTGAAGGAGTCAAGAATATCTTTGCTACCAGTGCTGCTCCTGTGTTTATGGGCGGTTCTGTAATGACTTGGGCTCTCGTCCTTATTTTTATGGGCGGTATGGGTAAGTCGGCAATGTTGCCATTACATATATGGTTGCCCGACGCAATGGAAGGCCCGACTCCCGTGTCAGCGCTCATCCATGCTGCGACAATGGTTGTAGCCGGTGTTTATCTTGTAGCTCGTTTGTTCCCGTTATATCTCATGGAAGTGACATCTTTAGAGATTATAACCGTTGTGGGTGCATTGACAGCTCTTTATGCGGCAATGGTCGCATGTACACAGATTGATATTAAACGAGTGCTTGCATTTTCAACCATATCTCAGATTGCATTCATGATGGTTTCGTTGGGTGTTGCCCGTCCTGAATTCCATCATGGTGTAGGATACATGGCCGGTATGTTCCATCTGTTCACTCATGCGATGTTTAAGGCGTTGCTTTTCCTCTGTGCCGGAGCTATTATCCATGCTATCGGTTCCAATGATTATACCGAAATGCATGGATTGCGTAAATATATGCCTGTCACACACATCAGTTTCCTTGTGGGATGTCTTGCAATCGCAGGTATTATTCCGTTTGCCGGTTTCTTCTCGAAGGATGAAATTTTGACGGCTTGCTTCGGAAATTCAACTTTATGGTATGTGTGGATGTCGGCGGTAGCAGGTTTGACTGCTTTCTATATGTTCCGTCTATACTATCTCATTTTCTGGTGGAAAGAACATAAAACTCCGGAGGGGCATCATGAACCTCACGATCAGGCGTGGACAATGACTCTTCCGTTGGTTATTCTTGCTATTGTTTCATGTGTTGCAGGATTTGTTCCGTTTGGCAATCTTGTTACTTGGAACGGTCATCCGATGTTTGACCACATGTCGTTCTTCACCAATCTCCAGCATCTTAACTGGTCGGTTGCTGCGGTATCACTTGCGGTTGCCATAATCGCTATAATAATAGCTACAGTGATGTATCGTAAAGAAAATCCGCTGCCGGAAAAATTCAAGAATGCCTTGCTGGCTCTTTGGGCATGGAGCTATCACCGATTCTATTGGGATGAACTTTATATGTTTATTACCCACAAAATTATTTTCAACGGTATCTGTAAGCCTATCGCATGGTTTGACCGTCATATTATCGATGGCACAATGGATATGTTTGCTACAGTTACTCAGAAAACATCTTCGGCAATCAAGGGACTTCAGTCGGGAAATGTCCAGATGTATGTATGGATCTATCTTGTAGGAGCTCTTGTTATGGCATCGATAGTATGGCTTTGTCTCTTGTAATAATTAAGATGCATTAAAATATAGTAATTATGATATTCTCTAACATACTGATATATTTCGTAGTCATCCCGTTGGTGATGCTCGGATTGCTCTTCCTGTGCAGGGACATGAAGCAGATACGAACAGTAGCTGTTGTCGGTTCTTCAGCATTGGTGGCATTGTCAATTTATCTTACGGTCGATTTTCTGCAGCTTCGTGCTGCCGGGGTTAATGATGTAATGCTTTATACCGGCTCATGGATGTGGTTCCGACCGCTCAATATCCATCTTGCTGTTGGTGTTGACGGAATTTCGGTGGTTATGCTCCTTCTTTCGGCAATCATCGTTTTTGCAGGATCGTTCGCATCATGGAAAATCAATCCTCTGCCGAAGGATTTCTTTTTGTGGCTGATACTGCTCTCCACAGGTGTATTCGGATTCTTTATTTCGATAGACCTATTCACAATGTTCATGTTCTATGAGGTCGCTCTTATCCCGATGTATCTGCTTATCGGTCTGTGGGGTACCGGTCGTAAAGAATATTCAGCGATGAAGCTGACCTTGATGCTTATGGGCGGTTCTGCGTTTTTGATGCTTGGCATCCTTGGCATATATTATCATTCCGCTCCAGAAGGCGGTCAGTTGACAATGAATCTTCTTGAGATACGTGCTAATGACGCGATTGACCATAACTGGCAATATTTCTTGTTTCCAATGACTTTTGTGGGATTTGGAGTGCTTGGCGCCATGTTCCCGTTCCATACATGGAGCCCCGACGGTCACGCATCGGCGCCCACCGCGGTATCTATGCTTCATGCCGGTGTGCTTATGAAACTTGGAGGTTA
>CAZYXN010000186.1:0-3680 GCA_964651105.1 uncultured Muribaculum sp.
CAGAGTGTGCTATCAATAATGCAGACCTCTACCGCCAAGTAGTGGAGCATCGCCGCACGTTCATCGGTTTGCGTGGCTTCGATTATGACACTCTTTATCCGGCAACACTCAATATCATTCCCCCTACTTCTGTCATTGAACAATGGAAAGCCGACTATGAGAATATGCGGTTGCACATGATTTATGGTGAGTCGGTATCATTTGAAGAGTTGATAAACACTCTCAAAGATCTGAATGATAAAGTTAGAGAAAATAAAATACTATGGAAATAGTAAAAGAAAGCAAAAAACCATATCTGCGAGGTATAAATGAAAAGCTGGCAACAAAGTTCAAAGAATCATCTTTGTGTACTCTTGTTAAAGAAGACAAGGACTTGCTGGCATGTATTCGCAACAATGCCATCGGTATTTATCACCATGCAGACAAAGTTGCAATGGTACACTGTAACAGAGAGGGAGAATTGGTGTGCGATGTTAATGATTTCTATGTGTCAGGAAAGCATACCGGTAAAGAACATCAGTATAAGGCAGGAGTATTATGTACGAAAATCAGAGATATAAAAGCAAACAGTTTAAGTCGTAGTACTCCGGAGAAGAATGCCCAGCATACCCTTGTATCCAATAATAATTCCAATCCTGATTCCGAATGGTTTTGTACAGATATCGAATATCGCCAATCAGAAAAGGTTCAGGAATTTACGTGCCAGAAATTTAAAGGCCGGTTTGATATTATTGCCGTATCAAAGAAAGCCCCACACCGAATAGCGGTAATAGAACTAAAGTATAACTCGTCTGCAATAGCGGGAACAGCAGGCATCGTGAAACATATTATGGATTTCAAGAGATTTTCCCAAAAAACGGAATGTTTGGAAAATCTCTGTTCGGAAATTGTATGCCAACTTCATAACCTGCATCAGATTGGTGTAAATGTTCCCGAAAGACTTTTAAAAACGTCTTATAATTTTTCCGGAAAGATAGAATTTTATGTAATAACGCTATGGGATAACAAGAGCACACATAATCCCAAAGAGACAATGGGACGGTATCTTTTCAATGACTTGCGCAAGAAGTGGGTTGAGGAAAACTCGACATGCGTATCTAAGAAAAATGCCATGAAAGAAACGGGGATTGATGTTGAAAACAATCCTCCATTTGATATTAAGTTCCTATTCAAGAAAGTGCAAAGTCCAACAGACTTTAATATTGACGACATTTTACAAGATACATTATACGACTGTGTCCTATGAAACTAATCATTCATCGCGGAACAAATCAGATTGGAGGCTCAGTCACTGAGTATGAGCATAACGGATGGCGACTGTTTGTTGATTTCGGTGAGCAGTTGCCGGGAAGTGTTGCATCCGAACCACTTGATATTAATGGTTTGACTAAAGGCAACCTGTCAAAGAGTGCTATGCTCATTACGCATTATCATGGCGACCATATCGGCAACATTCATCTGTTGCCAGATACTGTTCCCGTCTTTATGGGGAAATTAGGTCTTGAGATTCAGAAAATAACATCAAATCACCTGAAAGGCGTTGATGAGATACAAGCACGTTTGTTTGAACGCCTTGAAAAAGTGACTCCATTTGAAGCAGGGGTGTCTTTTGCGTTTGGACCATTCAAGGTGATGCCGATAATCATTGACCATTCGGCTTTTGACGCTTGCGCATTCAAGATTGAAACAGAAGATGCGACCGTATTTCATACAGGTGACTTCCGTACACACGGATTTCGTAGCGGAAGATTGCGTGAAGTGATTGATAAATACATAAGGAAAGTGGATTACGTGATTTGCGAGGGCACAAATGTAAAGCGTCCCGATGCCACATCACAATCTGAGCATGATTTGCAAAAGCAGTTAGAAAAAGAATTTCAACGATATAAATACAACATTGTTTATCTCTCCTCCACCAACATAGACCGCTTATTCTCAATTTATCATGCCGCATTACGGATGGGCATTCCCTTTATTATTGACTCTCATCAAAAACGGATAATGGACGTTGTGGCCAACTCCTCCCATGTTTGGGCAAAGTCAAGTCTTTATAAGTATGGGAAGTATGAGCCTGTAGTCTTGATGTATAACAAGAAGAATCCAAAAGAGTTTCTTATTAGTGAAAGACTTATGTCTTTCCTTCAGGAAAAAGGATATATACTAATAGCCAGAAATAATCCGCGATTTTACCATTTCATAAACAAAATTCCGGGTGCTCCCAAACAATATTACCTCTCTATGTGGAACGGATATGTAAACGACCCAACATCACCCTCATACAACAAAGAACTTGCAACTGCACTTGGAAAAGAATACCTTTATCGCCATACCAGCGGACATTGTGACATGAAGAACTTGAGCACTCTCTTTACATGGCTTTCTCCCAAAGCGATAATCCCTATTCATACAGATGCGCCAGAAGAGTTTGCCAAATACTTTAATAACCAATGGAGAATAGACCTTTTACAAGATGGTGATTCATTTACGTTACACTCTTAAAAGATTTTTCTAATGAAAATACTCCATATATCAGATACTCATGGACGACATGAAGAACTGACAAATCTACCAAATGCAGACATTGTCGTTCATTCGGGTGATTTCTGTTTTTCGGGAGCTGAATCCGAAGTACTTGATTTCCTGAATTGGTTTATCGCATTGCCGTACAAGCATAAAATTTTCATTGCCGGCAACCATGACGATTGCTTGTGGGACGGTAATATTGAAGGACTTCCAGACAATTGCCATTTCCTGCGATATTCATCTATAACCATAAACGGAATAAAATTTCATGGCATTCCAATGTTTATGCACGATTGTATCACAGATATAAATATAAAGGGAATAGCGAAAATACCTGTTGACACAGATGTACTGATAACCCATAATCCTCCAATCAACATCTTGGATTTCGATGACAACATACACTATGGCTCTCCCGAATTATTGACTAAAGTCAATGAAATCAATCCTCAGTTTCACCTGTTTGGACATATTCATGCTTCAAACGGTGAAATAACTATTGGTGCAACAAAATTTGTTAATTCGGCTATCGTAAGCGAAGATTACTCGTCGTTACAAGATTATCATATACTTCAGATAAGCCAAACAGAAAAATATTTATAACTTATGGGCAAATTGGGAAGCAAACCGGCAGAAATACAATATATAGAAGTCATACCTGACGATCATATCGTATGCCTAAATATATCAAAGACATATAAGAGTAAAGAACGGGCAGATATCTATGATTGCGTTAGACATTATTGGCGTTTGAATGTCGGACGAGCAGAGATGGCGACCCTTGTGTTTGCTATTGTGGATGGTATCATTGTAGGGGTATTTCAACCTATTCGTTGGTATAAATCCAATCACCCTCAATACACGAATAGATTTGAATTTGAGGGAGTTGAAAAAGAGTGCCCGTTCTATTTGGGTAGGAGTGTATTGAATGTACTGAATCCCAAAAGTCAAAATCCAGTATCATACATTAACCTTTAATTAATAGATACTATGAATTTGAGTTTTCTTAAAAATATACAAAGGGAACATTTTAATGAGATTGCAACAGAACTAATGAATCACTATTGCATTCTTAAGCATGATTCGAGAGATAACTGTGATGTTATTTATCGTTTTGCCGAAGTAGAGTTCTATCTATATGATGCTAATGAACAGGA
>CAZYXN010000187.1:0-3524 GCA_964651105.1 uncultured Muribaculum sp.
GGCATTTACTTGGAAATCACGTTACCGAAGTAACAATAAGCGGAGGGCTGCACGTCCTCGCATTATCGAAAAAAGAAGTTCGCGACTCGATGGATTCAGCAATATTTGAATGGCTCGATTCCAACGGACTTTAAACAATGTCATAATCTATTTTGTTATTAGTTCAGCAGGTATCAGTTATCTTGCAATTAATGTTTAACTTAATGATGACGATTATGAAAAAGTATCGCTGCGAGGTATGTGACTACATCTATGACCCCGAAATGGGAGATCCAGATTCCGGTATAGCCCCTGGAACAGCTTTTGAAGATATTCCCGACACATGGGTATGTCCGATATGTGGAGTTTCAAAAGACCAGTTCGTCCCAGAAGACTAAATTGTTAAATCCCCTACATTATGCTTAAAATAAAAGAAATCTCCACTCTCACTATTCTGTTGCTGCTTATTGCATGCAGCAACAGTTTGTGGGATGAATTACCTTCACCCATCTCTACATTCATATCTACTTATTATCCTATGTCGGGCATCAGTAAATATGATGAGTCCAATGGCAATTACTATGTGACAATCAAAAATGGCGCGACAATGATGTTCAATTCCAATTATGAATGGATCAATATCAATGGCAATGGCACAACTCTTCCGGAAATATTTGTTACAGACAAATTGCCGGAAAAATTAGTAAAATACCTCACTGAACTCGAAATGACGAATGAGGTTTATGCCGCCGAGAATGAACCACGGGAGATAATCCTGTCAATGTTAAATTTTAAAATCAAATACATCAAAGAGACCGGTGAAATAAGTCAGGAAGAGTGACATACATCACTTATTTCTATAAAACCGAAGACTGCTTCTATGAAGCGGAAACTGCAATGACAATATGCCCTCGCTGTCAATAGTAGCACTGCATTCATCTTCCACCACATTCATCATGGCATCGTACCATTTCAAATCATAATGACCGACAAAGGGGGTCGGAGACAACTCCCCTTTCGTCATCATCGGAGTCCATCGTTCTGCATTGACCTTTGCTCCGGAATGATACAAAATCTTATATCCGTCTTTTTCTTTTACAATACATATGTTATAAATTCCACCAAGACGGGCTCGATTATCATCCGTAACACGATCGAGGTATGTCCAAATCCCTTCTACGGGATCTAAAGACTTATCAAACCAAGACAACAATTCATCAAGAGTATGACCGGTAGAAAGTTGTTTTCTCATATCGATGATATTTTCTATCGTCACAGTTTTTAATCCGAGTTTTCCGGTAGAGAACACACGACATTTCCGATTAAACGGCAATGCCGAAACTATATCTATAACAGGCTTGAGAATCTTATCTCCAGCCAAGACTCTCATTCGTCCGTCAAACCATTCGACGGCCAAAGTATTTTCACCACCCTTTATATCATGTCCATTCTCAAGGATTCCACTCGCAATGACCGAATCATTAAATAGAGAATGATGTCCGTATTCAACTTCCGCGACCCTCTTATCTGTAATATTGCCGAAATCGGTGTTGACAAGTCTCAAAACGACATAATCAAAGCTTCCGTCTTCACCATCATGATTCCATGAAATCCCCCATTTAAATTGTGATTTCCCCGGCCCCAAACGGCCGAAATCAAAAGCTGCACGAGCCTCTATTGCAAGCTCAAGAGACGAAGTGTCTATGGAAAAATCATAGCAATCAACTTGCCGGTCTATGATTAAATATCTACGTTGTCCCGCATCGGCAAGCATGCTTATAAGCAATAATAAGGAGGAGAGAAATATTTTCATAATTCAGTAATTCAGTTAGATAAAATAACTTTAACGTTGTCTACAAATTCTTCGCGAGACAAATCGTATGGCAGCCAATGAATCGGAATACCTCTCCGTTCCATTCCTCTGAACCATGTCATCTGACGTTTTGCAAACTGATGAATTGCAATTTCAAGTTCCGAAACCATTCGCTCATAGGTCATTTGTCCGGTAACATACATCGTAAGGTATTTGTATTCCAAACCATAGTACATTAAATCCTCCGGAGCCACACCTCCGGCAATTAAAGATCTAACCTCCTCGACCATCCCTTCATTAAGCCGATTATACAATCGTTCAGTTATACGCCGCCGTCGGCTCTCTCGATCTATATCAATTCCAATGACAACAAAATTATCCTGATTGCTGCTCTTTCCATTTCCGAGTGGAGCTTCTTCAGGATGCTCCATATAATAAGTCTGAATTTCAATCGCCCTTATAGCCCTCTTCTCCGTATCCACGTCTGTAATATTGTGGAGAGTCTTCATTGATGCCAGAATCGAAGTCAATTCCTCCAATGTTTTATCCTTAAGAGAATTCCGCAATTGTTTATTTTCAGGCACCTCTGGCAGATTCATTCCAGCGAGAGCGCTTTCCACATATAATCCTGTACCACCGCAAAGAATCGGAAACTTATTTCTTATACGTATATCATTAACAGCTTTCCTATAGTCCCGAATATACGCGTATAAATTATATTTTTCTCCCGCAGGAAGAATATCAATCAGATGGTAAGGGATATTTCCATACTCCACAATGTCTTTCCCAGTTCCCAAATCCATGCCAATATAAACCTGACGAGAATCCCCACTCAGGATTTCTCCGTCAAGAGCACGAGCCAAATCCACAGCTCTGCCGGTCTTTCCTGACGCAGTAGGGCCAACTATCGCAAGCAGGTCATACATCATATCCTTTAAAATATTTCAGAAAAAAACGTCTCAGTTTAAAAAATGGCTGATCCTCATTGTTTTTTGAGACCAGCAACCATTCCGGATCGTTATAGTCCACATCCAACAAGCCTAAATCCCTCAACTTGAAAGAAGGAGTATAATGTTTAACCTTATATAATCGCTTGCCGTTTTTATCATAAGTCTTTCGGGCCATAGCTATCGTATAGAGACGGTCAATCTCACCAACAAGCATTTGAGCCAACATTCCGGATTCATACAATGACCTCAATTGATAAAGGTTTAACCATTCCCCTTTCAATTTAGATTCGTTAAACGCAGAACGGCTTTGAACTTGACATAAATAATGTAGTATATTGGAATGGACTACGCGATCGACATTCTCATATAAGTATTTAATTTCTATAGCCGATTCTTTAACCTGAGCAGCATGACAAAAACGGTTCTTAACTTCAAATTCAGAGACTCTATCGGTATAATTCATTTTAAGCACGAGAGGAGTATCAATTTTTATCAAGTCCTCACTTTGTTCTGGATTACGCATAAAAATGTAATCGTCACATATAATGAGAAAACGCAATAACGTCGTGTTTCTTTCTTCTGTGGCCTCGCCTATTACGTTATCCCGGTAAAAAGCAAATATCTTTAAATAACGTCGTCCCAAAAACACTATTGACAGAAATATGATTATTATCGGGATATAAAGATAGAATACCTGGTCTGCCCTATTGAAATTGACATTTGAATAATGTTTCCACTAATACCATGAAGCATAAATATTAATACCTGTAAAAATAAAAAAG
>CAZYXN010000188.1:0-3514 GCA_964651105.1 uncultured Muribaculum sp.
TGAGTGTATGGCGATGTTTTATTTCATCAAAGGTCTGTCGGTGTTTCGCTTTGAAAACGCAGAAAATATGTTGTATAACATGTTTTTGAAAATAAAACGCATTTTATTGTGTAAATGTAATCAAAAATGATTATAATTGCATTGTGAAAAATAAAAACTAAGTATTTGGGATTGTCTATGGAAATATTTTCATGGACAATCGTTGGATCCATCATTTAATTAGTAGATAGATTTCTCATGAATGGAAAGGCGGTAGTGCTTGTGAAAGTATTGTCGCCTGTTTTTTTGTTCAGAAGCAAATTAATGACTAATTTTACAAGATTTTAAGTTGTTATATTGGATTGTAATGAATAATATTATATCAAATATCTGGCTTTCTGCAGCCATTATAACGTTTCCTGTCTTGTCATCGGGATGCTCCGGTTCTGATTCATCGGATGCCATTGATTCGGCTATTGTGGAAGATACGCTTGAGACTCCGTCATATGTGAGATTGAAAATTAATCCTATAGGGGGCAGTCTTGGTTCCGTGTTCAATGACATCAATAATATCCAGCTTCCGGCCGCTGAGGCTTTGGGGATAAAGCCTATATCCGGACCGAAGGATGCATGGCGAGTCTCAAAGCCGATTGTAAAAATAGATGATTGTGATGAATATTATGTCGAGGAACTGACGCATTCTGTACCGTATCTCGTTCCTGAGGCTGCTGATTTATTGAGAGATATAGGCCGTCGTTTTAATGATTCTCTTGCCGCTCGAGGAGGAGGCGGCTATAGAATAAAAGTGACAAGTGTGTTGAGAACCGAGGGCGCGGTGAGTAAACTTCGACGCCGCAATATTAATGCTACCGCTAATTCGGCCCATCGTTATGGGACAACATTCGATATCAGTTATATACGTTTTTATAGCGATTCGCTGACAGTTCCGCGCACGCAGGAAGATTTAAAAAATCTGTTAGGCGAAGTTCTTAAAGATGTGCGTGATGAAGGCCGTTGTTATGTGAAGTATGAGCGTAAACAAGGCTGTTTTCATATAACGGCCCGTAAATAAAGTATCGCATGGGAAATAAAGAGATTGAGATAAACGACCATACTCCTGTCGGAAAGTTTAAAAAGAAGAGTCTGTTTAAGCGGATTGGTCGTTTTTTTGCTTGGTTTGTCGGGATACTGGCAGCAATTGTTTTATTATTGTTTTGTGGTATAGCATGGATTCTTACTCCGGAGCGTTTGACTCCTATGGTGGAAAAAATCGTTGGAGAAAACATAACCGCTGATTTTTCTCTTGGAAAAGCGGAACTTTCAGTGTGGAGCACTTTTCCGCGTCTACAGCTTGATATTGATTCGCTCGTAATTGTAAATGATGTTTTTGATTCGCTTCCTCCGAAGGAATTGGCGAAATTACCGGCATATAGTGATACTTTGCTGAAAATAGGAAGATTTTCCGGTTCCGTTAATATTCCTGCTCTACTTATTGGCAAAATCAGATTGACAGATGTCATTCTAGGAGCAACTGCGATCAACATAGTTTCGTATGATCGGAATAAATGTAACTTTAATATATTCCCTGAACGGCAGCCTGATAATGCGGAATCGGAAAGTGTTTCGTTGCCTGATATTTCCATAGACCGATTCCGGCTTGTCGGTGATATGCCGATTCGATATGTTTCAATTGCCGATTCGGTAGATGTGGAATTGCGTTTGCTGGAATCAGATGTTATGACTGAATGCAATCCCGGATATAAGCTGGCTGTCAGCAGCTCGTTGAATGTTATGTTGCCGCCTGAAATCAATGTTGATTCTATCAATATAGGGCTTGATGGCCAGATTGATTGGGGACATGATAACCCAATGGATGTCAGATTGAACGATTTCTCAATAAACATTGGGGAGATCGATTCAAAGTTCTCTGCAGAAATTGATTTTAATGAACCTTCGCAAATAAAAAGTTTTGCTTTATCCATAGCGCATGTATCTCCGATGGAAGTATTGAAAATGCTGCCGGAGCAATTAAAGTCATCTTTGGAAGATATTGAAACCGATATGGCTATCTCTTCTGACGTCAAATTGTTGATGCCGTATTGTATTGGAGATACTTTATTGCCTTCAGTGGAGGTCGTTTTTGATGTTCCGAGATGCTCAATCAGATATGGACAATATTATATTAAGGAATTGGAATTGAATGCCAATGCTATTATTAATGGACATGACCTGAATAAATCGAAATTGAATGTAACAAGATTCCATGCAGGAATCGATGGCGCTGATATTGATTTTGAAGGTTCTGTCACGTCGGTATTCAACAATTTTTATGCTGATGGAAAAATTAGAGCTGTCGTTGAACTTGTTGATTTGCCGAAAGCTGTAAAAAAAGAAATTGCCGGGTCGGTCAGTGGAAATATATCATTGGATGCGGCAGCGAGATTTTATAAAAACGATTTGTCGTTAAATGGATTTCATAAAATATTTCTTGATGGCAATCTTGAATTGAGAGATATAGATGTGTCATTGCCTGAATTAAATATGAAATTCTATACCGAATTGACTCATTTTGATTTGGGAACAAATAATAAATTTGTTTCCGACGCAAGTCGCATAGATTCGTTGTTGACTGCTTCGGTAAAAGCTGACACACTCTCTTTCAGCAGTGAAGGCATCACATTGCAAGGTAAAAATATACGTGCTGGAATCGGATGTTCCAACAAAGGTTTGCCAAAAGACACTTTGACAGTAATCCCTCTTGGTGCTACCATATATGCTAAAGAATTGTCATATAATGGTGACGATACAACGATTATGAGATTGCGTGACATTTATGCCTTTACTACACTCAGCCGATTTAATAATGATGCGTATGCTCCGTTATTCCGGTTCCAGGCCGGTATAAAAAGGGCATTCTATGCCGATAGATTGAACCGTTTATTGTTGAATAACGGAAGCCTTGATTTAAATGCTCATTTGCGACCGATGGGAAAAGTTGAAAAAAGATTGAAGGAACGCTATGATTCTATTGCAAAAGCAAATCCCGGATTGTCACAGGATTCTTTAATTGCCTTGTATAAAAAAAATTTCCCCAGAAAAATGAGAAATTCTTCGGCGGAATACATGGACTTCGGTCTGGATAATTCAACAAAAAGGATTCTGATGAAATGGGATGTTTCGGGAAATATAAAGGCTGAACACGGCGGATTGTTTACGCCATATTTCCCGTTGCGTAACCGGTTGTCAAATTTTAATATGGCATTCTCGATGGACAGTATTGTTTTTAAGGATGTGTCATATAAAGCAGGGCATTCTGATTTTTTGATAAACGGAGCGATAAAAAATATAAGAAGAGCATTGGCTTTCAAATTTCCCTTAAAAGCAGAACTTCATTTGTCGAGCGATTCATTGAATATTAATGAACTTGTGCAGGCTTCATATAAAGGGTCGTCATTTGCCCAGCAGGTTATGGACGGAGCTGTGACGATGGCTAATGTTGAAAATACTGAAGAGCTCGACAGTCTTGCCAATCAAG
>CAZYXN010000189.1:0-3442 GCA_964651105.1 uncultured Muribaculum sp.
GCAGTTCCATGTCTATGATCGCATCCAATGCATATGTCTCAACCATTTCTTACATCCTCCGGAACAAGATTCGTGCCAGGAAAGACCCCAACAAGATCAGCTGAACGCCCAGGCTACAGACCGATAAGGTTAAGCTCGCAGTAGTAGAAGATACGATAAAATCCTGGAAGGTATCCGAAGTGGTCTGAGCCGTAATCTCATCTGCAGAGACCATTTCATAATATGCAGCATTATCTTCTTTCATCTCTTCTAAGACGGAAAGCATCGTATCAATCTTTCCGTTTATAATTTCCAATTCAGAAAGGATCTCTTCATCAATCGTAAGATCCACAGTCGTTTTTTCCATTTACTCCTCAACTTTCTTATCATCCGCCACGACTTTCTTCGTATTCTTTTCCTTTTTCCGGATCCGGAGAACAGATAACGCGTTCTTAAATGCCGGAACGATCTTAAGGAGCACCAGCAGGATCAGCAGACTGAGCAACGTTTTTATAAGATCAAGCATACTCATCCGGTCATCCTCTACAAGATATCAATCGTATCAATAAATGCGCGCCCATTATCGACAAAATAATCAATCGCCATCGTCTTGTTAACACAGGAGGGATCAAAAAAATCATGATACGCTTTGGGAATAAAAATATCCTCACATTTATTTCCGACAGCTCCAGTTTTTATTTCACGGTCCGAATATGGCGCCATAACCTGAGCAACACAATATTCTTCGCCTTTCTTGGACTTAAATTTTCGATAACCTAAAATAATCTTTTTTGTCATACCCCAAATGCCTTTCTAAAAATATAATCATTCACTTCATCAACATCAAACCAACCGGATTCTTTCACGCAAGTATAACCATCAAATATACGATAATTCATATATTCACCGCCATACCTCGTCTTCACTTGCGCGTCCCGTTTATCGTCGTCAAAAGGAAAAACAAGCAGTTCTGAATCGCCATAATAGCTATATGTACATGCTTTCATTGGCGGCATCGCCAGATTTTCTCGTTCCAACAATTGCTTTGATGCGAGTTTATATAAGTTTCTTTTTCCAAGTCTTTCCATCAGTGCATCCCCCTTTTCGATCACCGTCACCCCCCGTCCTTGACTTTTTCACCAATATGCCCGATAATTACATTGGGATATTGGATTTATGCCGGATGCCATACTGAGGGGGATAGATCAGCATGGCTCCAAAGCACATTCTGCAAATGACAAATAGCTAACAAGCAGTTAACTACTTACAATATATTTTATAACATAACCATTTTTTGTTGTCAAGCAGTTAACTGCCGAAAGGAGATAAAATGGGCAAAAATAAAACCAAAGTTACAGGGTTCAGGATAGAAGACACAACTATACTTAAAAAATTAAACATAATTGCAGAAAAAAATTATAGAACACGAAACAAGGAAGTTGAATATGCTTTAAAAACATATGTAGAGCAATACGAAAAAGAACATGGACCAATCATACTGGAAGACAATGACACAGAACCAATAAGGCCTTCAAAGGCATCTGTTGAGAATATCGCCCAAAAAGGCAGCAACAACTCGATCAAGATCGGCAACGTTGGAGAGAACAGCGGAACGATCAATATGTAAAACTATCCCGCAGGCGGACATTTTCTGCCTTTCCTGGAAGTTTCCAGAGCCGATCGCGCCGGATGAAGAGGAATAGGAATATCATTTTTTGTTTTATGTCCGCAATATAAAGACAGCTCACGCTACAAGGTCTTGACAAGCTGCGACCTGGTGCGTGAGCTGACTCACATCAATCTACATATCTTTGTTCATTTACCATATACCCTTTTATATTTATATTTTGTCTGTACTCTACAGTACTTATGTTGCATACACATAGAGCAGCTCAAGACCTCCGGATGACGGCAGCCATTTGCCGTCATACCACATTTTGCGTCTTTTTCATACAGGCAGCTTCCGACCAGCGCACACAAAAATTTTTTACATTCCATCATATCCCCACTCCTGGTTCGAACCAAAAAAATGTTCATATATCTCAGGTACTGCATTTCTCAATAGTTCTTTATCGGCAGCACTCATACGTTTCCAATTTGAATGGATCATATCGTAGATCTTTGACATATCACCGCCGTAAGATAACAATAACGTGCAGAGCGTTGGAGCAACCTGATTCTCAATCCAAATTTCTTTATCCGCTAAAGTTCTTATCACTTTTTTTAATACCAGGCGCAACTTGTCGACTCCATTTACAAAAGATTCCCACACCGGATCCAAAGAGCAGCGGCTTTTATTCTCGTTATCCCGTACAATGATACGAAAGTAATAGGAGAGCACACCCATCGCAGATTCCCCGAAAATGTCCGCATCTGAAAATTCTCTCGCAAATTGATTTGCACGATCATCTTTCAATTCCAGTTCCCAGCGTACCCACTCATCAGCAAGCTGCTCTTCTTTTTTTCCATTCTGTTCCAGTTTCTTATCATAAATACGCAACATGATCTCACTCTGACGGCTGCCAAAATACACAGTATATCCGCAACA
The DNA here is from genome assembly GCA_964651105.1 of uncultured Muribaculum sp. Taxonomy (GTDB): domain Bacteria; phylum Bacteroidota; class Bacteroidia; order Bacteroidales; family Muribaculaceae; genus Muribaculum. Next base: position 2,528 of record CAZYXN010000189.1, read on the forward strand.
GCTTTTTGGCATATCATACTTGTCGTTCCTAGTACAATTGCGGAATCTTGTTACGACACAATCACTCTGGTATTTATCAAAGACGTCTTGAGGTTTGAAATATTTTGCACCGAAGTCATCAATGGCAATATCTAATCGAGTGAATTTTCCTACCTCAGCAAGCCTTAAGCAGAACGTAGCAAACAGATTTTCTTCCCAACAATCAAAGCCGGGTCCGAAAGGTGTATCAACCGCAAGCGTTTGTTTAAAAGCAAGTAACAAAAAACTCACTCCATTACCCGAAACATTCACATGGACGCCCATGTCATCGCTCCCATCATATAAGATACTGATGCCGTAGGTAGAACAACGCAACATCTGTTTGTAACCGTTCGCACCTTTCGACATCAGTCGAAACATATCACTACTCAAACCGAGGAAACGAAGTGCTTGAAAATACGATACAAATTTTGTAAACGTAAAACTCATCCAATCAACGGATATTTCCAGACCATTTATTTCTTCTTTAAAACTTGTTTGTTCATTCATATTCTCTTTATCCCCCATTTTTTGACCGTGTAACACACGAAAATTTGTTACCTTGAATTTTGTACCCCCGTATTACTAGGTGGGGGTAAATTCAATTTACGCTGTGACTATCGGCCTTACGTCGTTTCCTGTGTCACTTTTCCTGGTTGACAAGGTCGCGATGCCAGTTATCTCAGCTCAATATTACGCCGCGTTTTGTACATTTGTATCTATTCCAGGTTGTACAAATCGCGAGCTGATTGTCTCCCAATTCCAGGGCATCGCCGTTGTCACTGGGTTTACATGCGCGCCCGGCGGGCACCTGCGCATAGGTTTGCATGTGCAGTCATATTCTTGCACTGGGTAGCATAAAAAAGCATCCAGTACGCTAATACTGAATGTGCTAGG
>CAZYXN010000190.1:0-3404 GCA_964651105.1 uncultured Muribaculum sp.
GCATAAGAAATCTTGGCGTTACGCATATATGGTATACGGGAATAATAGAACATTCCAATCAGACCGATTACAGTTCTTTCGGCATTCATCGTGACAATCCTGCCGTGGTGAAAGGGAGGGCCGGTTCTCCTTATGCTATAAAGGATTACTATGATGTCGACCCAGACATTGCGGTGAATGTAAATAAGCGAATGGACGAATTTGAGTCTCTCGTCGAACGCACGCATGACGCGGGGATGAAAGTAATAATCGACTTCGTGCCCAATCACGTGTCACGTCAGTATATATCTGACGCTCATCCCGCCGGAGTCAAGGACTTTGGTGTTGACGACAATCGCAATCTTTTTTTTGAACGGGACAATAATTTCTATTACATACCTTACCAGTTGTTTTCTCCGTCGTTTCCGTTGGGAGAAGGGAAAAATGCTTATGTCGAGTTTCCGGCCCGTGCTTCAGGCAATGACTGCTTTACGGCGTTTCCGTCGGTCAATGACTGGTATGAAACCGTGAAGTTGAATTACGGCATAGATTACGGCGACGGCTCGCGTCACTTTTATCCTATCCCCCGCACGTGGTTTCAGATGCTCGACATTTTGCGCTATTGGGCCTCAAAGGGTATTGACGGTTTCCGTTGCGACATGGCCCATATGGTTCCGATAGAATTCTGGACATGGGCTATCGCCAATCTAAAGGAGCGTTTTCCGCGCATAATTTTTATTGCGGAGATATATGATGTTTCATTGTACCGTAAATTCATTTATGCCGGATTTGACTATCTGTATGATAAGGTGAATCTGTATGACACTCTTCGCGGAGTGCAGTGCTGCAATGTTTCAGCGGCTCAGATTACCCATTGTTGGCAGACTGTCGACGGTATCGGTGGTAATATGCTTAATTTCCTGGAAAATCATGATGAACAGCGTTTCGGCTCGAAATTTTATGCCGGCGATCCGTCGCTTGTCATTCCATCGCTTGTGGTCAGCGCTTTTATCGGAACAGGCCCGTTTATGGTATATGCCGGACAGGAGCTTGGCGAACGCGCTACCGATGCCGAAGGGTTCAGCGGGGCTGACGGACGTACTACCATTTTTGACTATTGGAGTATTCCGACAGTGCGCCGCTGGTTGAACGGAGGCAAGTGTGACGGGGCTCTCCTTACCGGTTCCGAGCAATGGTTGCGTGACAAGTATGCTACCATAATGAGAATGTGTAATTCGGAAAAAGCCATTTCCAGAGGCCGCTTTTTTGACCTGATGTATGTGAATTATGAGAATCCGACATTGAATCCGCATAGACAGTATGTGTGGCTTCGTTCATGTGACAACGAGACGCTTGTCATCGCAGTCAATTTTTCGAGCGAGCCGTGTGATCTGCGCATCAATATACCGCAGCATGCTTTTGATGTGCTCAGTATTCCGGAGGGGGATTGTGTGGCCACGGAGCTGCTTTCCCATGATATGATGCGAAAGACACTGTCGCACGACGCTCCTTTCTGCACGGAAATCGGTCCCAATGATGCGGTCGTCTGGAAAATCAAACATAAGAATGTTTTGCGAGATGATAAAAAAATGGGCGCCGGATTAAGATAGTAAAGCTAAAAAAACGTAATTTTGCAGAATAATCCAATCAATATAAAATTTCGTTGTAATAATGTTACCTCCATTTAAGGTTTTTGCCGGAACCAAGTCGGAATACATGGCTCAGGAGATTTGTGCGGAACTCGGTGTGCCTCTGGGCAAAATGAACATTCAGCATTTTGCCGACGGCGAGTTTGAAGTGTCTTTTGAAGAATCGATTCGCGGTTGCGAAGTTTTCTTGGTGCAGTCAACTTTCCCTAATAGCGATAATCTCATGGAGCTGCTGCTCATGATTGACGCAGCCAAGCGCGCGTCGGCGGCCTCCATTATCGCCGTTATGCCATATTTCGGATGGGCTCGTCAAGACCGTAAGGACAAGCCGCGTGTGTCAATTGCGGCCAAGCTTGTCGCCGATTTGTTGAGTACGGCCGGTGTTGACCGTGTGATCTGTATGGATTTGCATGCCGACCAGATTCAGGGTTTCTTCAATGTTCCGGTTGACCACTTGTATGCGTCATCGGTATTTATCCCTTACATCAAATCACTTCATCTCGAGAACATGGTAATAGCCACTCCTGATGTCGGTGGAGCCAAACGCGCCAATAATTATGCCAAATATTTTGACGTTCCTTTGGTATTGTGTCACAAACAGCGCGCTAAAGCCAATGTGGTCGCTTCAATGACAGTCATCGGCGATGTAAAGGGCAAGAATGTCATTTTGATTGATGACATGGTTGACACTGCAGGGACTATTACCAAAGCCGCCGACCTGATGATGGCTGAAGGCGCGAAGAGCGTCCGCGCTCTCGCTTCCCATGCGATCATGAGCGATCCTGCAAGCCAGCGTGTCGACGACAGCATGATGGAAGAGATTATATTTACTAACAGTATTCCTTATACCGGAGGCTGCAAGAAATGCACCATCCTTTCGGTTGCGAAACTGTTTGCCGACACTATCCGTCGAGTTCACGAAAATCAGTCAATTTCGTCACAGTATCTTATCTAAACCGACATTTCTGTCAGTTGTGTCATATAAGAGCCCGCCACATGGCGGGCTCTTTACATTATTTTACTTTTATAAGGTCAAATTCAGTTAATTGCGCCCTATTATCTATTAAATAGATTTAAGTTGTCGATTTTTTTATTCTCCGATTAAATTATTGCATTATTTTTGCGTCATAAGGGAAAAGTTAAATTTTAACAGTGTAAATTCTTAAAATTAACAGATAGATAAATTATGAACATTTACAGTAAAATCGCATTAATGGCTTGTGGAGTTGCTATTGCAAGTTCCGCAATTACAGTTGTCGCTGTAGATAAATTGGAGAACAAATATTCGATTGCCGCTTCATCTTATCATGCCGACGCTCCTGTAGGCGGTTCATTCTATACCGTGGCTCAGGGAGTGACACCTCCGACCGATTTCACACATGCTGCTGAAAGCACTATCAACGGTGTTGTCAGTATAAAGAGTTATGCCACTCCCCGAGGATATAACGGAGGATACGGCAATCAGCAACAGTCGCCTTTCAGTGACCCGCTGTTTGATTTCTTTTTTGGATCTCCCAACGGAAGAGGTTCGCGTCCGCAGCAACAGCAGCCTAAAGAAAAGGCTGAACAGCAGATGGGGCTCGGCTCCGGAGTCATAATAAGTAAAGACGGTTATATCGTGACCAATAATCATGTGATTGACGGGGCTGAACGTCTTGAAATCACTCTTAATGACAACCGCACTTTCAATGCCAAAGTCATCGGCACAGATCCTGCGACCGATGTCGCTCTTCTGAAGATAGAAGCGGAAAATCTTCCGGTAATACCTATCGGCGA
>CAZYXN010000191.1:0-3323 GCA_964651105.1 uncultured Muribaculum sp.
TCGAACCCGGGTCTCCACCGTGAGAGGGTGGCGTGCTAGGCCACTACACTAAATCGCCATTTTTTTGACACTGCAAAGGTAGGAATTATTTTTTAATCGGCAAAACATTTCTCATATTTTTCATAAAAATATTCAGCAACCCCGCTATAACAAAAGCAAAGCAGACGCGCAATCAAAAGATGACCCGCACGTCTGCCTTATTTTTATCGTATATCAGAAAATATTTTCTGATGGAATCCTTTATTGGACTTTATCCAAGTTAAGCCCTATTTCAAATACCGTAGTGCCTTCAGCCACACTCGGAATCGACTTAAGGATTCCTTCAATCATCGCGCCAATGAATCCTTCTTTCATGTCATCAGGCATTTGCTCGACAATAGACTTAACAAAATCCTCGTCATTGAATAACGGACCGGCAGCCTTGAGCAACGGCAACAATGTTTCAGTATCAAGATATACAGTCAATGAATTGCCCTCAATCTCATACTTGGCAGGAACACCATTGGAGAGCATCGGAACAAGGTTCATAACTTGCGCCAACAGAAGACTCATGTCGGCGGCGCGACCTTGCATCATATCATAAATAATCAATTGCGGATTGATATAGAGCAACATCGAGTTTTCTCCGGCAAGAACGTATTGAATAATGTTCTTAGGCGATACCGCAGGCTGGAATGTCTTTGAATCAACATAGTTGGCGGTTATATTGCCATCGCTCTCAAATGTGACATCTTTAAGCAAGGTCACGAGCACAGTGTTGATGTCCATTGTTTTTTCCGGATTTTCAGGAGTTGGCATCGGAATAAACGCAGAAGAACACATCGTTAGAGCCAACATGTTGGGAGGAAATCCTGGAGTAAATGTGGCAGAAGAGATCCAATTGATATAAGGAGCGCCAGCCATCATTCCTTCCGGAGTGTAATAAGGCTGTTTAGGTGTCCAGGCAGTTCCTGCCAAGGTTTTGTTTTTAAGCTCCAAATCAGAAACTGTAAGTTGCAGAGCGGACTTTGTCAGCTCGCCGGCATATTTGAAATTACAATACTCAGTTTCAAATGCTCCTGAAAATTGACCGTCTTCAATATCGACCGGGATAGTCACTTCGGGAGAACCGGGAATGACACCGCATGTCATTATAGCATTCATTACGGGCTGGTTATCGGCCTTTCCGGCACCGCCAATCAAGGCAGTCAAATCAAGCGGTTCTCCGCTTAAAGTGATAGAGGCTTTAGCCGAACCGTTGGCCGGAGTAAATGTAGCGGTTTTACCGACCATTGTCTCTCCGTTCACAGTCAACAACAATCCGCTTTCAGTAGTGAATGTGGTCTGAGAACCGGGGATTTTTTCGTTGTCGTCATCATCGCTACAAGCAGTAAACAAGCCCATAGAGCAGATTACGGCACACAAATAAATAAATTTTTTCTTCATACCTTTTCCGTTTTTTATTATTCGGTTATATTTGATAATGTGGCATGCCGCCATTCCAATTGGCGACATTTTCCATGCAAAGTTAAACATTTTTTTATAATTGAGTATTAATGCGAAAAATCAACTAACTTTGCAGCAACTTAAACAAGCCGGAATATGGCATTAATGCGAAAAATCAATTAACTTTGCAGCAACTTGAATAAAACAGATCTACAATGAAATTACTTAAGTTGGTGACAGCTGCGATAATGATATCTATTCTCGAATCCTGCATTCAGAAAGAACCGCTCAATGCCGAATGCGATATCATAGCAGCAGAAATGCCGGGCGATATTCTAAACCGCGCCCCAAGAATTGACAACGACAAGGTTATTTTTACTGTTAAAAACGGCGTATCGGTGACAGACCTCGCACCGGAATTTACTTTAACTCCGGGAGCATCTATAAATCCGCCAAGCGGAACCGCCAGAGACTTCATAATCCCTCAAAACTATACCGTCACTTCGGAAGACGGCAAATGGGAAAAAGTTTATACCGTTGAAGTTCAATCAGGCAATATTTTTAATCTTGAATACGATTTTGAACATGTCAGGGAGCATAACGGATATGATATATTTTATGAAATAAACGAAAAGGCGACGAGACTTTTGCTTGGGCAAGCGGAAACGCAGGCTTCAAACTTACAGGAATGGGGAACGCGCCTGATGAATATCCAACATTTCAAACTAACAACGGAAGAAGCGGCAAATGCGCGGCATTGGTAACACGAAGCACAGGGGCTTTTGGCACCATGGCCAAAAAGCCGCTTGCCGCAGGCAACTTATTTATCGGAAAATTCAATATCGCAACAGCATTATCCAAACCGCTTGAATCAACGCAATTCGGCACTCCATTTGTTAATATTCCAAGATATCTGACCGGCTACTATCAGTACACACCGGGAGAGACGTACTTTCAGGCCGATGGGGGCAAACTTATTCCAGTCCCTGAAAAAACAGACAAATTCAATATCTACGCCGTATTCTTTGAAGCGACACCGGACATGGAAATGCTTGACGGCACAAACGCGCTTTCTCCAGATAACGAAAATATTATCGCCGTAGCAGAGATAAGCGATAAAAAACGCGTGCCGGCTCAACATTGGACTGAATTCAATATTCCGTTTGTATATCGTTCCGGAAAAGAGATTGATCCAGACAAATTAAAAGACGGAAAATATAGTATAACTATCGTGTTTTCCTCAAGCATAGACGGAGATTATTTTTCCGGAGCAATCGGCAGCACGCTATTGATCGACGAGGTTTCGCTTGTATGTTTAAGTAAAGATGATTTACAATAAATTAATATGATAAAATTAAAACAACATATCGCATTCTTCGCAATAGCGACAGGCATACTGACATCATCAGCACAAGGTTATACAACTCCCGGGTTGGAATGGTCATCACGTCACGGCATCCATTATGAAATCAATGCCGGAATCAACATCGGCGGCGCATCTCCCATACCACTGCCTGCCGAAATAAGAAAAATAGACTCATATAACCCGAATCTAAATCTTATGATTGGAGCAACAGCAACAAAATGGCTAGAGCCTACAAGAAAATGGGGAGTATCGGTAGGTTTCAGGTTTGAAACAAAAGGCATGAAGACCGGAGCCACAGTTAAAAACTATGGCATGGAGATTATTCAGGACGGCAGCCGAGTAAAAGGCAATTGGACAGGAAAAGTGAAAACCAACTATTCGTCAACACAATTATGCATCCCGATACTTGCCAACTATCGTATCAACAATCGATGGCGCCTGAACGCAGGTCCATACATAGCTCTTGCCCTTAACAATGATTTCAGCGGAAAAGTATATGACGGGTACTTGCGCGAGGGTGATCCTACCGGAA
>CAZYXN010000192.1:0-3319 GCA_964651105.1 uncultured Muribaculum sp.
CTCATCCAGATGTATTCAATATTCTTCTTCAGGTGCTTGATGACGGTCGTCTTACCGATAACAAGGGAAGGCTCGTGAACTTCAAGAATACTATCATCATAATGACCTCCAACATGGGATCGTCGGTCATTCGTGAAAACTTTGCAGCCATGACCGATGAAAATCATGCGGAAGTAGTCGAAAAGACAAAAGAAGAAGTGTTGAATATGCTTAAGCAGACCATTCGTCCGGAATTCTTGAACCGTATTGATGAAATCATCATGTTTACTCCTCTGAATGAGCGTGAGATTGAGGAAATTGTAGGTATTCAGGTGACCGGAATCAAAAAGATGCTCGCTAAAAACGGCGTTACTCTTGAGGTGACTCCCGAAGCTCTGTCCTATCTGGCAAAAGAGGGATACAATCCTGAATTCGGAGCCCGTCCTGTCAAGAGGGTTATCCAGCGAATGGTACTTAACCGACTGTCCAAGGATATTCTTGCTCAGAAAGTTGATCGCGAACACCCGATAATTATCGACTTGAAAGACGATGAGTTAATATTTCGCAACTGACAAAAACAATTTTTAAATCTACTTGTTATCAGTATATAAGACAACTTACATATAATTAAAATATGATTCACTAAATTATTTATATTATGAAAAAATTGTTGTACATGTTGCTGGCATTGCCATTATTCTTCGCTTCATGTAGCGATGATGACAATGACCTGCCTGATTTCAAGGTTAAAATTGATATTTCCGGTCAGAGTGAAGTTACCGAGAACGGTGTGATTGTGATTCCTTCAGGCAATCAATTTTCGATTGATGCCATCTCGATTATTGAAAGCGACGCGAAAGAGATTGCGATAGGCGGTGTAAGTTATTATTGGGACTATATTCTTTTGGATGCGAGCAATATAATTCCTCCTTACGGAATTACGTTCAATACAACCGGTATTCCGGAGGGCGACCATATTTTGCAAATTTATATGCCGATATTCGCAGTCGGTTATAGCCCGGCTGAAGCATTGTTGACATATAGAGTGAAAATTATTGCTCCTGAAGAGACCGAGACTCCTGAAAATCCTGATGATTCCGGCTCGACCACTACTATTACCGCTTCTCCTAAAGTAACTCAGAAATAAAAGACTCAGGTTAATATATGAAAGGGCGCTTCAAGGCGCTCTTTCTTTTTGTGGATAAAGTAAGTTGTAAATTCTATTAAATCAGTAAATTCATAAATATTAAATGGTTCAAACAATTAATATTATTTTTTCGTTATATTTACAGTATCTTAAAGTTAACCAAATTTAATTATTATGAATTATCAAATTGTTGAGATTGAAGGAGTAGGTGAAGCGTATGCAGCCAAACTCAAGGAAGCTGGTATAAAGACTGTCTCGGATTTGCTTGAAAAAGGAGCGACCGACAGGGGGCGTAAAGAGATTTCCGATGCAACCGGCATCGCATTCAAGTTGATATTGAAATGGGTCAATCACGCCGATTTATTCCGTATAAATGGCGTGGGACCTCAGTTTGCCGAATTGCTTGAGGCCTCGGGCGTTGACACTGTGAAAGAATTCCGCCATCGTAATGCTGAAAATCTTGCTGCCAAAATGACGGAAGTCAATGAAGCGAAGCATCTTACCCGGCGTGTGCCTTCAGTCTCCGAACTGCAGAAGATGATAGATCAGGCGGCCCAGCTACCTCCGAAAATTACATATTAGGCCAATAGTTTAAGTATACAAAACGGAGCGAGGATAAAATCCGACGCTCCGTTTTGTGTATTATTATTGTGGTGTGATTGCTGTTATGTTGGTCTGTTTTATGTCAGATGAACTTGAGGTTTTTATAAGTTGTCGGTCATTGATGTCAAATGTCAGATTGCGAAGTGTTATATCTGATGCGTGATTTATGGTCATTCTCTGACGGGATTTGAATGAACAGTTTTCAATGGTTACATTTTTTACATTCATTTCCGGAAGCCCTTTTATAAGAATAGCTCTGTCGGCATCTCTGCAGATAATGTTTTCGATAGTGATTCCGTTGAATCGTGGTGTGTTTTGTGTGACGGGGGCTGCCGGCGCGTCGGCTGCATCTCCTACTTTTTCCTGATAGTAGCAATCAAACAGAATTGCTTCGTCGGCGATGTCACACATCACGATGTTATTGACAAATACGTTGGAAATAAGTCCGCCGCGATCACGTCCGCTTTTAAATCTAAGACCTGTGTCAGTGTCAATGAATCGGCAATTGTTTACTGAAATATTGTTCATCCCGCCTGAAGTGTCGCTTCCTATGACAAATCCTCCGTGTCCGTGGAATACTGTGCAATCGCTGATAACGATGTTTTCACACGGACCTCGGTCTCTTCCGGTATCGCCAATGCCGCTTTTCAGACAGATAGCATCATCTCCTGCATCAACCGAACAATTGGCGATCAGAGCGTTATGACATGAGCTGAGATCTATTCCGTCGCCATTTTGCGCATTCCAGGGACAACGCACGGTGATGCTGTCAAGAATAAAATCATGGGATAAAATCATGTTCACATGGAAATTTGGCGAATTTTGGACTACAACGCCTTGAACCATAAAATGGACACAACCTATGATTCTTATTAAGCGAGGTCTTTTTGTTATGATTTTATCGTCATCTGATTGAACCGGAAACCACACTGTGGATCCTTCATATTCCGACTCTTTTAATTTGAGTTTACGGTTTAGTTTTTTCCATTCGGCATCACTGACTTTAAATCTTTTAATCTGCCGCCACATTTCACCGTTTCCGTCAATAACTCCTTCGCCTGTGATTGAAAAATTTGATTGGTCCGACGCGCTGATTAGCGGTTGAACCATAGGACTTGAAGTGCCTTCGTCAGGCGGGAGGATAGGGTATTCGTTTTTGTTGCCCGAAAATAGAAGTATGGCATTTTTTTCGATGTGCAGGTCGATGTTGCTTTTAAGGACTATCGGGCCGGTAATCCATATTCCTTCCGGAACTATAAGATGGCCGCCCCCTTTGGATGAAAGATGAGATATTGCCGACAAGAAGCATTCGGTGTTTGACGTTATTCCATCCCCCTTGCCTCCGAAATCAGTGATTGATATTGTGGTATCGGGAATAATCGGCATGGTGGGAGCCGACGCATTAAATGGCAATCCGGAATAATATTGTGCATACTCTTTGGCATCGCATGGCGATGCGGTCAATAAAATCAGTATAGCCCAAATCGGAATTAATGATAGGTGCGAATTAATGGTGAAAATCGGTCTCATCGGTATTAGACCCCATCCCACAAAATATGTTAACGTCAGGGCGGTGGGTTTTCGAGCAAA
>CAZYXN010000193.1:0-3249 GCA_964651105.1 uncultured Muribaculum sp.
GTATTAGATGTTTTTAATGTTTTTGCAAAGATAATACATAATTTGACACAAAGTAGGCACAAATTATCGCAGCTTATGAAAAAAATTCAATTTAATTGATATTGATTATTCTTAACCGGGTTTATAAGATTGGCAACAAACTTTTAAGGGTGTGTTATGGTTATGTTTGGACATTACAAATATTCTGTCTAAATTTGTGAGTTGTTTAACATACCCAAAATAAAACTATTATGGAATCTGAAAAGTTAAATCGCATAAGCTATGCTCTCGGATTGAGCATGGGCAATAATTTCCGTAGTTCCGGCATCAAGACGCTTGATATCAAGGATTTTTCTGACGGGGTGGCTGCCGTATTTGACAACGCGAAGCCGAAGATGACCTATGACGAGGCAAAACTTGAAATCAAAAATTTCTTTGAGGCGCTTGAAGCTGAACAGCGTGCCGCTGCCGCTAAAATGGGCGAAGTCAATGAGGCCGCCGGGAAGCAATTTCTTGACGAGAACGGAAAACGAGTAGAGGTTAAGACTACTGCTTCCGGTCTTCAGTATGAAGTGATTAATGAAGGTTCAGGCAAACAGCCGACCGCTTCTGACCGTGTTACCGTACACTATACAGGCAAGCTTATCGACGGCACTGTGTTTGACAGCTCGGTTGAGCGCGGCGAGCCTGCCACATTTGGTGTCACCCAGGTGATTCCGGGATGGGTGGAAGCGCTCCAGATGATGAAAGAGGGAGCAAAGTGGCGCCTGTTTATTCCGTCAAATCTTGCGTACGGGCCTAACGGAGCCGGCAATGTGATCGGGCCTAACTCCACCCTGATTTTCGATGTGGAACTCATAAAAGTAAACTAAACAATAAATTTAAGAAATGAAAAAAGTATTATTAGCTTTCGGTGTCGGCGCCATGCTTTTCACCACGGCATGCGGCAAGTCGGGCGCGAGTGATGCCGATCGTGCGGTCAATGACTCGATTTCAGAGCTTTTCGGAGTTGTTGTCGGCGGACAGTTTGCCAATGAAATCAACAATATGCCTGATATGAACAAGGAAGCGTTTTTGCGCGGTGTCTCTACGGCTGTGCTTGCCGACACTTCCGATGTGTCCTATCTTCAGGGTCTTTCCCAAGGTACCCGTATTGCCCAGCAATTCCAGTATTTCTATCATGAAATGGGAGTGGACATTGACCGCGACTTGTTCCTTCAGCATTTCAAGAAAGCCATTCTCGCCGATTCAGTGGGTGATGTCATGATGCAGCAGGTTCAGCTTAACCAGATGCTCGAAGCCGCTCAGAAGCGTGCTGAAGACCGCAAGCTGGAAGAACTTAACAATGCTCCCGAGGCAGTGGCAAACCGCGAGGCAGGAGCCGCTTTTATCGACTCTTTGCGCAAGGCCGATCCTTCAGTCCAAGTGACTCCGAGCGGACTCGCCTATAAGGTAATCGCTCAGGGCGAAGGGGATAATATTGCTGAAAACGACATGGCATCAGTGATTTACAAAGGCACTCTAACTGACGGAACCGTATTTGACGACAGCAAGGGCGAGGCGCGCAAGTTCAGCCCCCGTCGTGTTGTTCCGGGATTTGGAGAAGGTCTTCAGATGATGAAGAAGGGTGCTAAATATGTGCTTTATATACCCGGCGATCTTGCTTATGGAATAAAGGGAATGCCTCAGGCCGGCATCGGCCCCAACCAGACCCTTGTGTTTGATGTGGAGATTGCCGATATCGACGCTAAAAAATAAGGATAACCGATATAAATGGTCGGAAGCGGAAACAGAATGTTTCCGCTTCTTTTTTGTGTGGTAAGGCATCTATATCGCGTGGCGCAATGGCGAACAGACAAACAATCACCATTTTTGAGTATTGCCCGTCATATTTTTTATCGCTATTTTTGTAGAGTTTTATCCGGTGGATTGTGAGATGAGAAAAGAGATTACAGAATATAGGTATGACAATCGGCTGCGTGACGCAATCGATGATAATAACTTGTTGCTTCTTGTGATAAGTCGTTTTTCGATACCTTTTGGTTTTGGCGACAGCACTATAAGCGAGGTGTGCGAAGAGAACGGTATTGACTGCGCGACTTTTTTAGCGGTGGCCAATCTTGTGTGTTCCAAAAAATTTGATTCGTATGATGTGTCTCTTGAATCGTTGACGGGTTATCTTAAAAAAGCTCACGCCTATTTTCTTGATTTCAATCTTCCGTTGATAAGACGTAAACTTATAGATGCGATAAATAATTCGGATATTGATGATGTCGCGTTTCTGATTATCAAATATTTCGATGATTATGTGATTGAAGTGCGCCGTCATATGGAGTATGAAAACGACACTCTGTTCGGATATATCTCCAAGCTGACCGGCGGGAATGCCGATGGAAACTTCAGCATAGAAGAATATTCGGCAACGCATACCGACATGGGCGACAAGCTTAACGAACTTAAGGATATCATAATACGTCATTATCGACAGAAAGATAATGACACGCTCAATTCGGTTCTGTATGATATCATCAATTGCCAGGCCGACCTGGTGACACATTGTAAAGTCGAGAATGTGTTGCTCGTGCCTGCCGTGAGGAAGCTTGAACGGAGTATTGCCGATAAGTCAAGCATAGTTCCAAAACGCCTTGAGAAAAATGAAGATGTGGCAAAGTCGCCTGAGTCGCTCAGCGAAAGGGAGAAGGAGGTCATCGTCTGCGTGGCCAAGGGCAAATCAAACAAAGAGATAGCTGAAGAGCTCTGTCTGTCAATCAACACCGTCACCACCCACCGTCGCAATATAGCAGCTAAATTGCAGATACATTCCCAGTCGGGACTGGCCATTTTCGCCATTATACACCATCTTATAGATATAAAAGAAATCAAGCTTCAATAGAATAATTTACAGTTTTTGCAGGCATTTTCGTGATTTAATTAAATAATAAAAGGTGCCCGTAGTAAAAATAATTCTAAAATAATTTGTGTTTTATTGCAAAATGCTATAAATTTGCATTCACAAACTAAAAATTGAAAGAAAAATTAGATGCTTGACACAACGCTTATATCCCTAAATTCAGTCGTCATTACCATTCTTGAATCGAGGAGGGGCGATTGTTAGCATCCAAAAATATTCCGATACATGATGCCTCTCCATCGCAAAAGCGAGCCGGGAGGCATTTCAGTTAATATGATATAAATAAAAAACAATTATAATGGGCAAGGAATTAAGAAGCTCCGCAAGCACAAACGGGCGCCGTATGGCTGGCGCGAGAG
>CAZYXN010000194.1:0-3238 GCA_964651105.1 uncultured Muribaculum sp.
CATATAAAAACAGCTTCAATTGGTGATAAATAGCATTTGATTGCGAGAATTTGCATAATTTATACCAAGAAAATTGATTACACATTTGGTATTGAATTTCCAAACCGTTATCTTTGCGATATACGAATATGACTCAACCAAATTATAATACCACAATATGGAGAATGAAGAATTAATGAAAGTAGTGACTGAAAAAGCCAATCTTTGGCTTGGAAACGGCTACGATGAAGAGACCAAAACCGAAGTAAGACGCATGCTTGATGCAGAGGATAAATCAGAACTGATTGATTCTTTTTATCGTGACTTGGAATTTGGCACCGGAGGCCTTCGCGGCATAATGGGAGCCGGCTCCAATCGCATGAATAAATATACAGTTGGAGCTGCGACTCAGGGTCTTGCCAATTATCTTAAAGTCGCATTCAAAGAACTTCCCGAAATTTCTGTTGTCGTTGGACATGATGTGCGCAACAACAGCCGTTTTTTTGCGGAAACTGTTGCTGATATTTTTTCGGCAAACGGTATAAAAGTTTATTTGTTCGATAGTTTCCGTCCCACTCCGGAATTGTCATATGCCATTCGTTTGCTCGGTTGTCAGAGCGGTGTGAATATCACTGCTTCCCACAACCCTAAGGAATACAACGGTTATAAGGCTTACTGGGCTGACGGCGCCCAGATTATCTCTCCGCATGATGTGAACATTATTGATTATGTAAACAAAATCAGTGGAGTCGATGAAATAAAATTTGAAGGAGATAAATCTAAGATTCAGATTATCGGACGTGATGTTGATGAAAAATTCCTTGAGGCAATCAAGGGTCTTCAGCTTAGTCCTGAAGCGGTAAAACAATATCATGACCTGAAAATCGTTTATACTCCGATTCACGGTACCGGAGTGCATCTGATTCCTGAGTCATTGCGTAATTACGGTTTTACCAATATTATCAATGTTCCAGAACAGGATGTGACCAGCGGCGATTTCCCGACTGTAGTGTCGCCTAATCCGGAAGTGCCATCCGCTATGGCTATGGCTATTGCAAAAGCCAAAGAGGTGAATGCCGACCTTATTCTGGCATCCGACCCTGACGCTGACCGTATCGGTTGTGTTTTGCGTGATGATAACGGTGAATATGTGCTTATCAACGGTAATCAGATTGTGATGATTCTGTTGAATTACATTATGACCCGTAATAAGGAGCTTGGTAAAATCACCGGTAAAGAATACATTGTAAAGACTATCGTGACTACCGAGACAATCAAGGCTATTGCTGACCAGAACGGATTTAAGATGTATGATTGCTACACCGGATTTAAGTGGATTGCGGCGGTTATACGTGAAAACGAGGGAGTAGGCCGTTATCTTGGAGGCGGTGAAGAAAGTTACGGATTCCTTGCCGAAGATTTCTGCCGCGATAAGGATGCTGTATCTGCAATCTCATTGATGGCCGAGGCATTGGCTTGGGCAAAGACCAAGAATATGAATTTCCTTCAGATGTTGCAGGATATTTATATTAAATACGGATATTCTCATGAAGCCGGAGTTTCTCTTGTGAGAAAAGGAAAATCAGGAGCGGAAGAGATTATTGCGATTATGAAGGAATTCCGTGCCAATCCTCCGAAACAGCTTGGCGGAAGTGATGTTGTGATTGTCAAGGATTATATCGACCTTAATTGCAAGAATCTTAAGTCTGGAGAAATAACAAAGATGGATTTCCCGACTACAAGCAATGTGCTCCAGTATTTTACGGAAGACGGCACTAAAGTATCAGTACGTACTTCAGGTACCGAAACAAAGATAAAGTTCTACATCGAGGTAAAGGGCGTTATGAAGACCAATGCTGACTATCAGAAGGCCAATGATGAGGCTAATGCTAAGATTGAAGCGATTAAAAAAGATCTTGGAATTGACTGATCTGCAATGATTATATAATTTTAATTGAAGAATCGGGAAATTTCCTGATTCTTCAATTTTTTAAATCAAAAAATGGAAATTATATACGAAGACAACCATCTGTTGATTGTGAACAAGCTTCCCGGAGAAATAGTACAAGGGGATAAAACAGGAGATAAGCCTTTGGTGGAAGAGC
The DNA here is from genome assembly GCA_964651105.1 of uncultured Muribaculum sp. Taxonomy (GTDB): domain Bacteria; phylum Bacteroidota; class Bacteroidia; order Bacteroidales; family Muribaculaceae; genus Muribaculum. Next base: position 2,085 of record CAZYXN010000194.1, read on the forward strand.
TTAAGGAGAGGTTAAAAGCGAAATATAATAAACCGGGAAATGTTTTTTGTGGCGTGGTGCATCGACTTGACCGTCCGGTAGGAGGGCTGGTGGTGTTTGCAAAAACTTCAAAGGCATTGGCTCGGCTTAATGAAATGTTTAGAAATGGAGATGTGAAAAAAACATATTGGGCGATAACTCGCAATATGCCGCCTAAAAATGAAGACACGCTTGTGCATTATATTACGTCTGTCGAACGGAATAATAAGTCGTACGCTTCAATCTCAGAAAAAAAAGGATTTCAGAAGGCGATTTTGTCTTATCGGCATATAGCGTCATCTGACCGGTACCATCTTCTGGAAATAAATCTGATGACCGGAAGAAAACATCAGATTCGAGTGCAGTTGTCATCGATAGGATGTCCGGTCAAAGGTGATTTGAAATACGGAGACAAACGCAGCAATCCTGATGGAAGTATTTCATTGATGGCTCATAGAATTCAATTTATTCATCCGGTAAGCGGAAAAGAGATAGATGTGACAGCGCCATTGCCTGATGATGTCCTTTGGCAAGCCCTTGCCTCGGGAATAGATAGCCATATATGATAAAAGGCGAGTAGTCTTACTCGTCTTTTATCAATTTATGCGTAAATAAGAATCACAGAAACGGAATGGATATGGCTTTAGCCCTAAAAATCAAATTTTTCAAATGTCATAGTTCCCAATTCCTTCAATTGTGGAACAAGGGTTTTGAAATGCTCTGACTCTTCGTGCGTTTTCAATGCTTTTTCGTCTTTCCATGTTTCACAAATCATAATTATATCGTCACGGCTTATGCTTGTGAACGCGTCGTAAGCAATGCAGCCATTGTCTCTCAATGATGACTCGACAAGTCTCATCGCAATATCTAAGATTGCGGGTTTGCGAGAGCTTTCCTCTATTAATATGAAAACATTAAGCCGTACCATAGTAATCTTTTATGTTTAATAACGTCATGGCACGAGAAAATGTTCAAATCGTCACGGAATCGACACTTTTGCATGATTAACTTACGTTAACTTGTATTAACCGCCATAGGGCAATAATATCTTACTCTTATGCAATTTTTATGTGAGTTATAATTTTTATTATTGCTGTCCGATAAAACTTTTTAGTGCAAGAAAAAATAGGGTCGAT
>CAZYXN010000195.1:0-3215 GCA_964651105.1 uncultured Muribaculum sp.
ATAAATCATCCGAATCATCATTATAATCCTCTCCGTACTTAACGAACACCTTGTATTCGGTATCGACGGGCCATTGCATCTCGTCAAGACATCGGTCACAGATAAGAGTTATCTCACCGGACACTTTCAAAGATAGTTCGAATACATCACCTTTTACATTTACACGGGCAATAACCTTCAGGTGAGCATCGCGAACATCGGAGCTCTCCATATCCTCAAAGAATTGCTTGCCCAAGTCATATTCAAACTCATGGCTTCCAGAGGGTAGTGATTTTAACGGCAGCTTGTAAGCTGAAAACTTTCCCACTTTTTATTGTGTTATTGATACAAAAATCGCCGCAAAGTTAAGGCTTTTCGCCCAATTAAGCAACTTTTACCTAACTTTTTCTGTGTTATCAGATATTGACAAGACGATTTTTATTCTCAAATGTATTCTCAAACTATCTAATTATATCCCCATCAAATCGCGGAACAGGTCAAGAGCAGTCTGAATATCATTACCATCAGGACATTGGTTTATATAGACATCGCCGGGCGCCGACAACAATGTGAAATTTATTTTGCCATGCGAGTTTTTCTTGTCATGACGCATATATTCCAACAGTTTAGGGTAATCGCGGCATTCAATTGCCGGAACGCCATAATTAGAGCGGACAAAAGATGCAATACGCCTTAATCGCACAACAGGAAAACCAAGCAGCATATGACTTAATACAAGCTCCACGACACATCCCCATGCTACCGCATAGCCATGCGGAATAGGATTTTTCCGCTCCAATGCCATACTTTCAAACGCATGACCGACCGTATGTCCTAAATTCAAAGCCTTTCTTAACCCCTTTTCAAAAGGATCTTCCAATACGACGCGACGTTTGACATTAACAGATTCACATAACAAATCAAGCAGTTTATCGACATCAAGGGAACTAATATCATAGTCCAGTAATTTTTCTAATGATTCTTCGCTTTCAAGAAGACCATGTTTTAACATTTCAGCATATCCGGACTTAACTTCTTCAATAGGAAGAGTGTCTAAAAAACATGTAGAAATAATAACTGCATCGGCTTCCTTGAATACCCCTACTTCATTTTTGAAACCATTTAAGTTTATACCGGTCTTTCCGCCGACAGCAGCGTCAACAGCAGCCAGCAATGTCGTCGGCACATTGATGAACCGGAGACCGCGTTTAAACGTTGATGCGGCGAAACCGCCCATATCCGTCACCATTCCGCCTCCTATATTCACAATAATAGAATGACGGTCGGCACCTGACGACTGCAATTCATTCCATATTTTCACCAGCGATTCAAAATTTTTGTTTTCATCTCCGGGTAAAACTGAAATTATATGAGCGCCGGAAATATATGGAGAAACTCCAGAAATAACGGGAACAACCTTTTCTTTAGTATTATCATCACATATTACATAAACCTTGCCATCATGCATGGAAAGCATACAATCAAGTTCTTTTCCGACATTGTTCGAGAATATTATATCCTGATGTTCCATTATCTTATACAGTTATTAAAAGATTCAATCAAAAAAACAAGACGTTCTGACAGTTCATTCATCGATGAATAAACGATATCGGCACCCGCTTCATACAAACTGGTTTCCGGAATCGGGCCTGTCACCACTCCTATAGTAAATGCACCGGACGCAGCTCCGGCAGCCACGCCAATAGGAGCATTGTCAATAGCTATCGATGTCGACGGAATCGCGCCAACTTTTTCCATGGCCATCAAAAATGGTTCCGGATGGGGCTTTCCGTGCACAACATCACGCGATGTCACTCTTCTTTCAGATGGAAATGCGCCGGGGAAATCTTCATCAAGCCGATTCAAAAGTGTATTTTGCCCCGATCCGGTAACAAGTACGGTCTCAAGGCCGGACTTTCTAAGTCCGGCCACCACATCAAAAGCTCCCGGCATCGGAGATACCGAAGGCATCCTACTAAACAATTCCGTTTTATGATGGTACAATTCGGATGCTTCTTCCGGAGCGGCATCGTGTCCATAAGCTCTATTGAACAATAGATTGATAGTTGACACTCCCGTTCTGCCCTCATATAGAAAAAATTCATCGAGTGTACATTCAATTCCAATTCCTGACATAAGGTCATACCACGCTTTGGCATGATTAGGCATCGAATCATATAATGTACCGTCCATATCTATAAGAGCGGCATTCGGACGAAAACATTCCAATTTTTTTTTAGCCATATATTTTAATACGGCTTCTTTTTCTCTCGTCATTTGATTATCTGCTGTCTAATTGTATCAGGAGCCTCAATCAGCCCCTCCTTAATAAATAACAATGAATCGGCACGTGAAATTGTATCATTCAATGCATCCAAATCCAATTTTTCCGGACGATTGTCTATTTTAAGCCCTCCAAGACGAGCATTTCTGGCTCCGCTCTTAAACACATTATCAATTTCTCGAAGCAAATTGACTCTCGCAGTGTCAACAATAGCGATTGTTTCTCCTGATTTGCCCGGCTTATATTTAGCTCCGCCGAGTCTCACTTTCATCTTGTCAGGATTTCCTGATATGTTAATTCCAAACTTAAATGGAATCGGGGATTTCAATACAGATATATGGTACTTGAAATTCAATGCAAGATCATTAGATCCCATTACAGCAAGTCTATATCTGTCAAAATCGAATACAAACGGAAACAATTCCACTTTGGAATCCCCGATTAACATCTCGACCTCCATGCGGGGAATCACATTATCTTTTTTATTCTTGAACAAAAGCCATTTGGAAACAGTACGGAAGGTTTCTGCGTCAAGCAAGACCAGACTGTCACCTGATAATTTAACGGCAGCATCCAACGACGGAATAACAATATTCATTGTTGAATCCACATCCGTAGTCGCAGCTATATCAGCGTTAATCTTACCTTGAAATGAGCTCAGCAATGGCATCAGTGAATCTACGGCAGGCATCATATCAATAAATTGTCTGACATCGATATTTTTCATAAGCAAACCGAAACCGAACCTGATATTTCGTTTATCCGGAGCTGAATAGAGAGCGGTAAGCTTTGCACTCCCTATTTTTGAACTCGCCGAAAGATTACGCAGATTAATTGCGCCATTGCTGACAAGCAATTCTCCGTTAAAATTATGCATCAGCATATTAGAATAAACTATATTTTGAGCATCGATTGTCATTTCCGCATTAAGATTGACAGGAACGAGAATGGC
>CAZYXN010000196.1:0-3211 GCA_964651105.1 uncultured Muribaculum sp.
GGCAAGCAGGCCTCCGTATTCACGAGCGAAAGGAACACCCTGAGCCACGCATTGGTCAATTATATTGTTTGATACTTCAGCAAGACGATAGACATTTGCTTCGCGGGCACGGTAGTCGCCACCCTTTACGGTATCATAGAACAGGCGGTATACAGAGTCTCCGTCGTTTTGATAGTTTTTGGCTGCGTTGATACCTCCTTGCGCTGCGATAGAATGGGCGCGACGTGGAGAATCCTGAATGCAGAAGTTTAACACATTGAATCCCATTTCTGCCAATGAAGAAGCTGCGGAAGCTCCTGCAAGGCCGGTTCCTACGACGATAATGTCAAGACGGCGTTTATTCGCTGGATTCACAAGTTTCTGATGAGCCTTGTAATTGGTCCATTTCTCAGCGATAGGACCTTCCGGGATTTTTGAATCTGCCGGATTCATTACTTTTACGTTTTCTTTTGTAGTTTCCATATCGCTAATTAGTTTTCAGGTTGTACCATAGGAGTTGCTTCCTGGGCGGCATTTTCTCCTTCAAGATAGTTAAGGAATTCCATTGCCGGCACAATATTATCGAGTTCTGCTTGAATCATTTCAGGGGTGAAGCCCATTTGCATCATCTGAGACGGATTTTCGAGAACGGCTTTAAGTTGCTGCTCCTGATTGCGAAGAGCTGAAGAGAAATTATCATATTTATAACGGTCAACGGGAATTCCTACCATGTCGCCCATGACATTCTTGTATTGTTCGCGAAGACTGGCATCGGTTTTGTAGAAATTATTATGAGCGTTGATTGAAAAAACAATAGCCTGAATGATAAATAGACCAACAACGATTGATGTCCACCAACAAGCAATGGTTTTAAGGCGCGGGAGCCAAGTGTTGTTGTTCCATCCGATAGACTGGAACATTGACCAGAATCCGTGGTTCATATGAAACCAAAGAGCTACAAAGCCGATAATATAGATAATAGGTGTCCACACGCATGAGAATGCTTCTTGGATGAAGAGAGTTCCCATTGACGGCGGAATTGCTCCTTCAACGCCGCGAATTTCCTGGAGCTGCATTTTTGCCCAGAACTGAATCATGTGAACTACAAGGAATGCGAGAATCACGATACCAAGAACCAGCATATTCTGTGAGGACCACTCTACGCCTGCCGGTTTTTTAGAAATGTCATAACGGTCATTTCCACGGGCTTTGCGGTTTTGCAAAGTTAGCCATACGGCATAGAAGATGTGCAGGATAAACAGAACCGCTAATCCGAGCGATGCAACCAGCGCATACCAGTTGGCTCCAAGGAACTCGCATATCACGTTATAAGCTGACGGATACACGATAGCTATTGCGTTCATCAAGCAGTGAAAAGTTACAAATAGGACGAGGCAAACGCCGGTAATTGCCATTACCAATTTACGCCCTATAGATGAGCTTGTTAACCACATAGTTGTGTTGAAATTTGAAATTAATATTAATAAAAATAATTGTTGTTTTGGCTATTGTGATGCAAATTTACGATAAATAATGCACGGGTACAAGTATTAAGGAAAAATTTCTGTAATAATTATCAACATTTTGAATTGCCAGTTGAACATGCGGAAACTAATTTTTGGACTGATTTTTATTCTCTAATGGGACATTTGTCACATCGAATGTCGATTATTCTTTGTAATTTTGCTTAATTGCAGATACAATGCATTATGAAGTATAAAACTGGCGCTTATATTGTTTTTGTGTTAGCATTCTCTATATTGGGTATGCTGTTGTGGTCATATGGATGTCACAGGCAAATCTCAAACAATAATGAAATACGAAGGATTTTTGACACCTATTATGCCAATTCTGAATATTATCTTCTCGGTCATGTGGTTTCCAAAGACTTACTTTACGATTATGGAACTATATACCGTGATGTTTATATTTTGGAGATAGCCGTTGATTCTTTTGAGGTTTATAAAAATGATTTGAAAATTGATATGCCATTTTTCGGAGTATATGATAGTATAGATAATAAGGCATACATTCTATCGCCAATATACAATGGACAAACTTATAAAGAATATCTGAAAGGAGATACATTGCCCGTCGTTAGAATAAATTCTACTGATAGAATAATACATTTCTCAAGTGGACTTGAATTAGGAATGCTCGTTCTGAAAAAATCAGGAGTTTTGTCTGATAAAGAAAACAGAAATACTATTCGTTTTTGAGTAAAAAAAACTAAAAGTGAGAAGTGCACAGATCCAGAAAATGATAGCTGATGTAAGGCGTAGCGTGAGTCGTAGGTATGGCTTTCGCCAAAGTTCTTATGTCAACTTCAAAGAAGAGAGCGGTTATTTCTTCTGTCTGTATTTTCTGACAAGTGATGTCAGGCTCACCGTCAAGCCTATGTATGCCGATGATTTGTGGTGGAATATATGGGATGCCTCGGATAACAATAAAGAACCTTTGAGCTTGCGTGGAACAGGAGCTTACTCTCTATCAGGGCAAATCCTAATTACAGACGAGATAGCGAAAGTTACAGACAAGGGCGAACTCACTGATATAATTGATGGTATATTCAAAAATGCGACGGATGCAATATCAAAATTCATAATTGCTAATCCTAATGCAGACACGTTTTTCCCTGACGAGTCAAAAATGGATTATGACCCAGATCGACTGCTGTATCTTATGGCTCTTATTCATAATGGCAAAGAGGAAGATGCTTTGGCAATTATCAAAGAAGCCCGCAAGAATAAACATAGATGTATTTTTCATAGCGGAATGTTCAGCGATAGCTACACATATATCCGCCGTTGGTGCAACCGTGAACAAGCAACCATTCGGATAAGAAATGTATTTGCATACATTTTCAATAACATTGTCCAGATACGTGCATACGCATTGATGGCTTTGGGTAGAAATAACAAGAAAGACACTCTTCCCGGCGTTTATTATATCAGTCTATTGGATGGTGGCATTGTGACGGCATTATGCTTTTCAATAATATTCCTATCCCATAATTTCACATTGGTGTGGATTATACTTGCTGTTTATTTTATATTCGTCTGGTTCATGGACTTTGGGAAACGGAGTAAACGATATTATATCCGTTTCGGGAATTTACCCGATAAAACAAGACTGAGATGGAAAATCAGTATGTGGATTTTAGTAGTTGCACTCTACATCTATTTATTCGCAATTATATATTTTTTGAACTATGAAACTGACCGATAAACGA
>CAZYXN010000197.1:0-3175 GCA_964651105.1 uncultured Muribaculum sp.
ATGACACCTAAACGGTTGCTAATTGGATTAACTTTCTGTCCCATCTCTTATTCTTTAGTTTTAGCGTTATCAATAGTGTCTACATACAATGTCACGTGGTTAGCGCGCTTGCGGATTCTGTAGCCACGACCCTGAGGAGCCGGACGGAGACGTTTCAACATAGGAGCGGATCCTACAAAGATAGAGCTGATATACAACTCGTCTTTTTCTGCTTTACGCTCGTTCTTTGCTTCCCAGTTTGCCACAGCTGAACGGAGACATTTTTCCAAGCGAGCTGCAGCTTCTTTATTTGAGAATTTAAGAATTCCGAGTGCGCGGAATACTTCCTTGCCGCGTACCATGTCGACCACCAGGCGCATTTTGCGGGGTGACGACGGCACATCAAGAAGCTTGGCGAAAGCCTGCGACTTGAGGGCACTCTTTCTTAATTCGGCTGATTGTCTTTTTCTTACACCCATTGTATTTAATTTCTTTTTTTGTCAAAAATTTTTATATCAATGGCCCTTATTATTTTTTCTTATTGCCGGCATGTCCGCGGAAAATACGGGTGGGGGCAAACTCTCCGAGCTTATGGCCTACCATGTTTTCAGTGACATATACAGGAATAAACTTATTACCATTGTGTACTGCAAAAGTGTGTCCTACGAAATCGGGAGAAATCATAGAAGCGCGGCTCCATGTCTTGATGACCGACTTCTTGCCGCTTTCTTCCATTGCAGACACCTTCTTCTCCAGCTTAACGCTGATATATGGGCCTTTTTTTAATGAACGACTCATAAATTACTTAATTAATCAGATTACTTTTTTCTTCTTTCAATAATGTACTTTGAAGAATGTTTCTTCGGAGCACGTGTCTTAAGACCCTTAGAATAAAGACCCTTGCGTGAACGAGGATGTCCTCCTGAAGCGCGGCCTTCACCACCACCCATCGGGTGATCAACCGGGTTCATCACGACACCACGGTTACGCGGGCGACGACCCAGCCAGCGGCTGCGACCAGCCTTACCGCTGCGTTCGAGTGAGTGCTCGCTGTTGCCTACGACACCGACAGTGGCACGGCAAGCGGCAAGAATCTTACGAGTTTCTCCTGAAGGTAATTTGATAATTGCGTAATTTCCTTCGCGTGACACCAACTGAGCGAAAGTTCCGGCAGAACGCGCCATGAAAGCGCCTTGTCCGGGACGAAGCTCGATGTTGTGGATTACGGTACCAACCGGAATAGCGCTCAATGGAAGGGCGTTGCCCACCTCGGGAGCTGCGTCAGGACCGCTGACCACCTTGTCACCGACATTTAAGCCGTTGGGTGCAATTATGTAAGCCTTTGCGCCGTCAACATAGTAAAGAAGAGCGATACGAGCCGAACGGTTGGGGTCGTATTCGATCGACTTCACTACTGCGGGTACACCGTCTTTAGTTCTCTTAAAGTCAATGATACGGTATTTACGCTTGTGGCCACCACCAAGGTAACGTGAGGTTAGGTGACCTTCGGAGTTACGGCCTCCGGTAGACTTTTTACCGACTGTAAGAGATTTTTCTGGCGTCCGGGCAGTGATCGTACCTTTGAAAACGCCAATAACTTTGTGTCTTTGCCCCGGTGTTGTGGGCTTGAATTTTCTTACTGCCATTTCTGTTATATATTGCTATAGAAGTCAATAGTTTCACCATCAGCAACAGTGATGATGGCTTTCTTGTAGTCGGATGTGCTGCCCTTGATGATACCACTGCGAGTGTAGCGAGACTTGTTTTTGCCTCGGACAATCATAGTGTTAACCTTAACGACATGGACACCATAGAGCTTCTCTACGAGAGCCTGAATCTGATACTTGTTGGCCTCGGGAGAAACACGGAAAGTGTAGCGATTGAGCTTTTCAGTAAGCGCGGTCGCCTTTTCTGTAACGATAGGGGTTATCTGAAATTCCATTTTCTATATCTCCTGTGTTTAGAGGTTATTAATAACATCAAGGCTACCCTCGGTAAGGATGATAGCTTTATTATTGAGCAAAGCATAAGTGTTTACATCGCAAGCATTTATTACTTTTGCTCCCGGCACATTTCGAGCCGACAAATATACGTTTTTATTTTGGTCTTTTAAAACCAAAAGGATTTTTTCATCGGCAACTTTAAGATTTTTAGCAAAATTTACGAAATCTTTAGTTTTCGGAGCCTCAAAATTGAGGTCTTCCACTACGATGATCTGGTTATCCTGCGCTTTGTAAGTCAACGCTGAGCGACGGGCAAGAGCCTTGAGCTTTTTGTTGAGTTTGAAACGATAGTCGCGAGGACGGGGGCCAAACACACGGCCACCACCTACAAGCACCGGCGAATTGATATCACCGATACGGCTTCCGCCGCCGCCTTTCTGTTTGTGGAGCTTGCGGGTAGAACCGGAAACTTCGCTTCTTTCCTTTGCTTTGTGAGTACCTTGACGCTGGTTGGCGAGATACTGTTTCACATCGAGATAAACGGCCTGCTCGTTGGCTTCGATGGCAAACACTGCGTCGTTAAGCTGAGCCTTGCGACCGGTGTCTTCTCCTTTGATATTGTATATTGCGAGTTCCATTATTTCTCAATTAATACGATTGAACCTTTACTTCCGGGAACTGAGCCCTTAATCATTAACAGATTGTGGTCGGGGATAACCTTGATAACCTGAAGGTTTTGAACGGTCACGCGTTCGTTGCCCATCTGGCCTGCCATGCGCATTCCTTTGAACACCTTTGCAGGGTAAGAACAAGCGCCGATAGAACCCGGCTTGCGAAGACGGTTGTGCTGACCGTGAGTAGCCTGACCTACACCACCGAAACCGTGGCGCTTAACAACGCCCTGGTAACCTTTACCTTTTGAGGTACCGATGATGTCAACGAAATCGCTTTCGCTGAAGAAGTCAACGGCGATAGTGTCGCCGAGGTTGTACTCACCTTCAAATCCTTTGAACTCGGCCAAGTGTCTCTTGGGAGTAACTCCGGCTTTCTTGAAATGACCTTGTTCGGGACGGGTAGTGTGCTTCTCTTTCTTGTCCTCGAAACCGAGCTGAAGAGCTGCATAGCCATCCTTTTCAACAGTCTTGACCTGAGTAACCACACAAGGACCTACTTCGATAACAGTGCACGGCACATTCTTACCGTCGGCACTGAAAACGGATGTCATTCCGATTTTCTTTCCAATTAATCCTGGC
>CAZYXN010000198.1:0-3152 GCA_964651105.1 uncultured Muribaculum sp.
CGGAGTCGCGCAGCCACATGGCATGGATGTCACCGGTGTACACAAAAGTGTCGGGCTTACCATCCAGCATACGGAAGTGTACGGTAGTGTCGAGCGTGTTGGGGAAGCAGTTTTCGAACATCCAAGCCAATTTGGGATTGGTAAGCAGCTGCTTCACGCGAACAATCTCGGCTTCCACGACTTTTGAAGTAAAGAGGCGTTTCTTCATTTTCGGACGATTGCTTTTATAAGCGGCAGTCATCAGAGCGTAGTTCTCCACATGGGTATTGTCACCTTTCAAGGTGAAAGTCTCTGTCTTGGCATAACCTTGCATACAGAGCAAGGCTGTAGCGCATAGGGCAATGTTTCTCTTTTTCATTGTCTTATTCGTTTTTAATTGTAAAAGGCTGATATTAGCGGACTGTCGCCAAACGTGCGTACATCTCTACCATGGCGGCTTGTGTCAGCAGCCATTTACGCTTGTCGCGATCCTTGCCGGTGAAGTCGGTATTGAAAAGACCGTTTTCTTCACGGGCATGTGCCCAGGCGTAATCCAAGCTCCGGGCAAAGGAATCAAGGTAAGTCTTGTTACTGTCTGTCTGATAAAGTTCAACGAAACCGCGCAGCATAACAGCAGTGAACCATACATCACCTTTCTTCAGCATATGAAACGGTTCTCCCTGTTCGGGCGTGAATTCCGTGAAGAAGTAATTGTGACAAGCGGCAGCAATCGCCTGCGCATCCTCCAAATACTGTACATTGCCGGTAAGCTGATAGAGCAAGGTGGCCGACTGCATCATCTGCCCACTGTTGTAGGCAAATTTGGCACGACCTATCTCGCCGTCCAAACGCATGTTGTCGAAGTAGAGGCAATCGGTAGTGTCTTGCAACGTTGCCTTGGTCCATTCGTACAAGCCCTTTCCTTTATCAAAATAAGAACTGTCTTGTGTAGCCTTAAAAAGTTTCAGGGCAAAAACAGAGCCGGGAGCGTTGGAACAGGTATTCTTCGACTCTTTCTTCTGTTCGCACCAGTAGATGCCGCCTCCCAGGCAATCATCCATACCGCTTTCTATAAACTTCCAGATAAGCTTGGCGCTTTGCAGGTAGTTGGCTTGGCGAGTCATCAGGTAGACATCCGTGAAGTCAATGCCGAGCCACACGTTGTCATCGTAAAAGCGGTCGGACAGCGGAGCATCCTTGATGTAAGAAGCATACGCTTCGGGCATGCGACGGGTGTCGAAGTATTCGGCAAGTCCCGGCAGCACTTTCACATCAAGCAGCTTCTGATAGTTCCCGAAATCTTTCTTATTCTCTTTCGTAGCCTCCATCAGTGCATTCACGGCAGAGAAGGTGCCGGAATAGGGCCACAGATAAGAATAAAGATTAGGGCGATTTTTCTGTTCCTCGGAAGCCAGATAAGTGGCAGTGTATCCTTCCACATCCGAGGGATAGTTCTCACGCAACAGGCAGGTACCCGGTGCAGAATAGTGAGCATATAAAGAATCAAGTGTTTGTGTAGATTTGGCCAGCATGGCGTTGTCCGCTGCGGCCGGTTCTTTCTGTGTTTTGCATCCCGTCACTGCCAAGGCGCATGCCAGCAGGCAGAGGAGTACTTTCTTGGATTTTTTCATCTTTTTCAATGGCATTAAATTGTTCTACTTGTTTTTCTTCACTCCATCGTAAGGAGCCTTCCTTTTTATATATAAATCCTATTAAAAACGATTGCAAAAATAGGCAGTAGGCTTAAAAGCCAACTATAAATCCGTGACATAACCGTCCATATTCCGGACATGGCAGGATTTTGAAACAAGTTTGTCACAAAACAAATACACTGCTTCCCACATATCTCGGAAACATCATTTCCCAACGATCGGGAATTCCGAAATACGCAAGGTTGTACAACCGTAGGGTATCAGCGTGATTTCTTGTTCTCCTCCTTCGGCACCGCTACAGAAAGAGAAGGGCTGAGGCCCTGCCATCTCATTATATACTGTCCAGGTAGGGATAAGACGAGCCTTCATCTTTATTTCAATCGGCGCATTTTCCTGATTCCAAGGAAAGTCTGATTGCAGTTTTTCGCTATTGATGCTCACTTGGGCCGCCTCGTCCATTCGGTTACGGTCAAAGTCCACCAATCCGTAGTTCCATGGGTCGGAGGAAGTCACCTGGTAATAATAAGGACCATACCAACTATCCTTAAGCTCTTTCTTTTCCCAGTTTTCTTCCATTTTCAGGGCATATACCAACGGACCTCTTTCAATAGATACTGCGTTTTCATACCATGTGCCGGTAGAGACCTCCATGGGCAGATACAGTTCAATCTTGTCATTCCGCTTCCATGTACGGTCTACGATGGCTGTTTTCCCGCCTTCGACAGTTTGTTCCATCTTTCCATTTACCCGTATTTCAGCTTGCTTGCACCACTTCGGGACACGCAGGTGGAACGGAAATTTCACTTGTTTCACCTTATTCTTCACCTCTTTGATGGTAAAAGTTATCTGATGATCCATCGGATAGTAAGTATCTTCACTGATAACCACCGATACATTATCACCCACGTTGGCTGTTACTTCCGACGGAGAATAGACAATGGCTGCAATGCCGTTATCAGGTGTGGCATACCATAGGTGCTGTGTAAACTTTGGCCAACCTTGGTGCATATTCGAAAAACAACACGGGTATCCGGTCAGAGTGCCGAAAGCAAGGTCTGTCCCTTCATGATCCTGGTCGAAGTTGCGGCGGTGGCGCGTTACCATCACCTGATTCGGTTGCTGGAAGTATTGCTTGGCCATAAAGTCATCGGATATTTGGGTCGGTAAAGCATTAAAGGCAATGCGTTCCAAATGGTCGGCAAAGTCTATGTCTCCCGTAATCTCCACCATTTTCTCCAGCGAGTACATCAGCTCTACGGTCGAACACAACTCCGAGCCTTGTGTAGGATTGTTTCCATGCAAAGTCTCATCGCCTCCATACATGCCTTGCGGCTGCCCGTGGAACCGGCGAATATCCCGAAAACCTTCCTTGACGGCATCAATATATTTCCGGTCGGTATCTTGTTGATAATAAATAATCGGTTCTTTGATGCCTTGCGCCAGATTGACACAGTGTATAGTGCAGGTTTTGCGTAAATCTCCCCTGTCTACCATATCAGTGAAGCTGAAACTCTGCCGGTG
>CAZYXN010000199.1:0-3151 GCA_964651105.1 uncultured Muribaculum sp.
TGGCGTGCTGCTGCGACCCTGACGTTAACATATTTTGTGGGATGGGGTCTTAATAAGTTTCTTGTAGAAAATAAAGGAAAGAATGTCGCTATCATCGGTGTAGGAAACTTTTTATTCATGGCCAATGAGACCGCAGAAATACTTAAAGGAAAAGGCATTAACGCCACAATTATAAATCCGCGTTTCTTGTCAGGAATTGATTGTGAGCTTATGGATTCTCTCTTGTCCGACCACAGACTTGTAGTAACGCTTGAAGACGGGGTGCTTGACGGAGATTTTGGAGAGAAAATAGCTCGTTATTACGGCACTACATCTATGAAAGTCAAGTGTTACGGATGTCCAAAGAAGTTTGAAGACAGGTATGACCGGCAGCAGCTTATGAAAGAATGCCGACTTAAGCCGGACTTGATTGCCGAAGATATATTGTCACTGTTATAATTCATTAATCTCAATCGGGATAAAAGAAAGGGCTATCGATTATTTCTACAATCGATAGCCTTTCTTTAGAATAGAACTCTCTTTTATTAAGAAGTCGAATTTAGAGAGTATTAATCGATGAGTCCGCGATTACGCAAAAGGGCATCGGCCGACGGTTCTTTGCCACGGAATTTGACATACAATTCCATAGGATCAGCGCTTCCGCCCATTTCAAGCACATTTTCCTTAAATGACTTGGCTGTTTCCGGATCAAAGATTCCTTTTTCTTTAAATAATTCAAAGCCATCGGTATCAAGTACTTCAGCCCATAAATATGTGTAATATCCGGCTGCATATCCGTCGCTGCCAAAGATATGTTTGAAATAAGGACTGCGATAACGGTAGGTCAATTCTTTCGGCATTCCGAGTTTATCGGCAACCGCTTTTTCAAACCCTTCGACATCGATATTGTCAGTGTCCATAAGTTTACCCCATTCAAGGTCAAGAAGAGCCGCTCCGGCCAATTCCGTAGTGCGGAATCCTTGATTATGCTTTGACGCGCGATTAAGCTTTTCAATAAGCTCGTCAGGAATAGTTTCTCCGGTTTCAGAGTTGCGGGCATATGTCTTGAGCAATTCCGGTTCAAATGCCCAGTGTTCATGAATCTGAGAAGGAAGTTCAACAAAATCACGGTCAACATTAGTACCGGCCTGACTCTTGTATTTTGCGCGGGAAAGCATGCCGTGCAAGCCGTGTCCGAATTCATGGAACATAGTTTCAACTTCATCAATTGAAAGCAAACATGGACTGTCGGCGGTAGGATGAGTGAAATTGCATACATTGAAAATGACAGGGCGCTCAATCTTAATCTCGCCACCTTTTTCTGCATCGATATTTTCAACGACTCCCGAACCCTTGAACTCGCTCATCCATGCGCCTTGGCGTTTCGACGGACGGCTGTAATAGTCGGTCATGAAGACAGCGACATGATTGCCATCGGCATCTTTAACATCATAAACGTTAACTTCCGGATCATATTTAGGAGCATCTGGCATTTCGGTAAATGTCACACCATAAAGGCGGTTGGCCATTTCGAAAATACCTTTACGCACACTGTCCACATGGAAATAACGGCTCACTTCGTCAGGATTGATATCATATTTCGCTTTACGCACTTTTTCGTTATAGTAATAATAGTCCCATGGAGCGATTTCAAACGTATTTCCTTCCGAATTGCTCAAGGCCTGCATTTCTGCGACTTCCTCTCCTACTCTTTTGACAGCAGGCTTCCATATCTGCATCAAAAGGTTTTCCGCATTCTCAACATTTTTCGCCATAACCGCATCAGTCATATATGCCGCATAATTGTCAAATCCCAGAAGAGAGGCTTTTTTAGCTCGTTCTTTAAGTATGTCGGCAATTACCGGATAGTTGTTATATTCTCCTGATGAAGCAAGAGTCGTGTAGCCTTTATACATAGTTTCACGGATATCGCGATTGTCGGCATAAGTAAGAACCGGCAATCTGCTCGGGGCGTGAAGAGTAAACACCCATTGTCCGCTTCTGCCGCTATTGGCAGCGGTCTCGGCAGCCAATGCGACACATGTAGCCGGGATTCCGCTTAATTGTGCGGAGTCAGTAACGACCAATTCAAAAGCGTTGGTGGCCGATAGCAGATTCTTGTTAAACTTAAGATACAAATCCGAAAGATTGGCATTGACTTTCTTAAGCTCTTCTTTTGCGGCATCATCAAGAAGCGCGCCGTTACGCACAAATCCTTTGTAGCTCTTCTCTACAAGCAATCGCTGAGCGGTAGTGTAGTCCACACTGTCACGATTGTCATATAGATATTTGATTCGTTCAAATAATTTAGGATTCATGGACACTTCATCGTTATGAACCGACAGCAATGCATAAAATTCACTGCCTATTTCTTGCATCTCCGGACTCGAATTCGATTCGTCAAGATTAGAGAATACCGCAACCGTACGATCAAGTATAGGGCTGCTTTCCTCAAGAGCGAGAATTGTGTTTTCAAATGTCGGAGCATCAGGATTGTTCACGATAGCCTCTACATTGGCTTTCTGTTGTTCGATGCCGGCTTTTAAAGCTGGCAGATAATCCTCGTATTCGATCTCATCGAAAGGAGGGATTTCGTATGGGGTCGTATAAGACTCCAAAAACGGATTTTTGTGTTCTTGTGACATTTTACAAGAATAAAACGCGGAACCGCACACTAATGCTGCGGCAGCGACGGTTAATGGTAATTTAAATTTAGTCATATGATTAATGATTGGTTAAGTGCTTATTCAATTTGCATTCCATACAAAAGTCGCTTTAAGAGGATAATGGTCTGAATTTTTCAAATTTCCTCTCGTGACCTTGACGGCTCGCATATCTCCGCGATAAAATATATGATCGATCCTGAAATAGAATCTACTGTCATTATATGTGATCATAGGGCCGAAAGATGATGCGTTGTAAGCGTCTTTAAGTCCAGCCCCGAGCATAGTTCTATAAGCATAACTTCCAGGCACGTCATTGAAATCGCCGACTAAAATAACATTTTCGCCCGCAGTTTGAAGAAAATTGCTTATACTGTCGACCTGAGCCGCCCTGACTTTGAAAGCGTTAAGCAGTTTCGGCATTATGTTATGTTTTGCCCTGCTCAATTCTGTACGGGTAGGCTTAGAGTCTTTATTGGTCAATTCCCTATACAGCGCTTTGTCGTCAG
>CAZYXN010000200.1:0-3063 GCA_964651105.1 uncultured Muribaculum sp.
GCTATTAGAAACGCTTTTTCTGTCAACACGTGGCCATTGGCGCTAACTGCATATACTTGTGGATGAAATTTTATGTATTCTGATATAGCGCTTTTGATATACGCGAGTTTTCCTCTGCGTTGCTGTCGAGCGAAGTTGTCGCTCACTGCGGCATCAAAACCTATGCCAAACGTGCAAAAAAACGGACGTTCATTGACACTTCCGTAATCGCTTTTTACAATATTGCCGTCAGCAATTATTCTTAACGCTTTTACCGGATTTATCGGAATTCCAAGATGGCGGGCAAGCCCGTTTCCGGAACCGCATGGAATGATGCCGAGAGCTGTGTCGGTATTGCATAATGCTGCCGCTGTCTCATTGACTGTGCCGTCGCCTCCGGCGGCAAGAACACCGTAGAAATTTTCAGTGACAGCTTTTTTCGCAAGCCGTGTGGCATCACCGCCGGCACATGTGTAAACCGTAGATATATTGTAGCCAATTGGTTCAAGCCGTTCTTTGACAAGGTTTTCTATGTAGCCTTTGTCTCCGACACCCGATATCGGATTAATTATTAGAAGAAGTTGGCGTTTTGTATTCATTAGTCTTTGAAATATACGAGATTGATACAAAGATACATTTTCTACGTCAATAAAACAAATGACCCGCGCAATCATTGATTACGCGGGTCAAAATTAAATAAGTTTAGTTCTGTTTAATATCTATTCCAATTCAGTGGGAATAGCCACAATTTTCATATCATGCATACGGATGAAATCGACTATATTTGACCTGATGTCACTTGGAGCTACGTCCGCGTTTATGCGCTGGATAGCGTTGAACACCGATGTCCCTGATTGATAAAGATGGCGATAACTTTTTGCTACGTCATCAATCTGTTCAGGTGTGAATCCGTGCTTGCTCATGATAAATGCGTTTATGCCGTAATATGAGGCCGGATTATGTGCGATGACCACATATGGGGGTACATTTCCAAGTATTCGGCATCCGCCTTTTATTAACACCCAGTCACCTACTTCGCTGCGTTCATGAAGCATTGCTCCGGAAGAAAGGATTGTGCATTTTCCGACTTTGCAGTCTCCGGCAATCATTACTCCGTTGCCAAGCACGGCTTTTCCTTCAATTACGCTGTCATGTCCGATATGGGTCTCTGCTGCGATGAAGCAATCATCACCGATAAAAGTTCCTCCGGTGGGATGAATGCCTCTATTGATAATCACATATTCACGAATTACATTATTGTCTCCGACGTGGCAATATGTCTTTTCACCTTTCCATCGGAAGTCCTGAGGGTCAGCGCCAACGATAGCCCCTTGGTAAACTTTATTATGTTTTCCCATACGAGTGCCTTTAAGCACACTCGCATAAGGCATGATTTCGCAATCGTCTCCTATTTCAACATCTGCATCGATGTATGCAAATGGATGGATGGTTACATTCTCTCCGATTTTAGCCGACGGATCGACATGTGATAGTGGACTAATCATATTTTTTTCGGTATTAAATTTAGTTATTATCGTCCACCTCCCAAAGCCTGATAAAGATTGATTGCCGCACGAGCCTTGGCATTTTCACACGCTACTTGTGAAATCTGTGCTCCAAGCAGACTCTGTTGGGCTGTCAATACTTCCAGATAGGTCGATGAACCATCCAAAGTTAATAATTCTTCGGTATATTCTACCGCTTTTTCAAGTTTTTCTACCTGATGAACGAGTAATTCAGCTTTTTCGCTGTTTTTGGCATATAAAACAAGTGCGTTGCTCACTTCTGCGCTTGCGCTCATTAACGTATGTTCGAAGTTGTTCATCGCTTGTTTCTGTTGTGCCTTGGCTGCTTCAAGATTTGATATTAATTGTCCACGTGCGAACAATGGCGCTGAAAGCGATCCTGCAAGCTGTATAAACCATTTCCCAGGATTTACAATCATTGAGCCAAGAAGATTTGTGAATCCTCCGTTGGATGTGAGTGTTAATCCGGGATAAAAAGCTGCGCGTGACTGGTTGGTGGCATAATAGGCGATTGCCAGCGATTGTTCAGCGGCGCGGACATCAGGACGTGACGCGAGCTCTCTCATTGGAATTCCCTCACGGATGATTGTCGGGGCGACAAATGTGGCTCCTACAGGAACATCCCATGTGCGCGGTTCTGTATTCAGTAGCAATGAAAGAGTGTTTTGGGCTTCATGAAGAGAAACTTCCAGGTCGGTGATTGAGCCAAGAATGCTGTAATAATTGGCTTCGCTCTGTACTACGGCGGTTTCTCTTACTCGTCCGGCGAGCTTAAGATTTTTCATCACCTGGACACTTTCACTCCAATACTCTGCTGTTTGGCGGCTTATCTGTAATTGCTTTTCAAGCATTGAGATTGAATAATAGCAATTGGCAACTCCGGCGATTAACTGGGAACGCACTGCCTGGCAATAAGCTTCGCTTTGAAGTAGGGTGGCTTTGGCGCTTCGGTTTGAATTCAATAATTTACCAAACAAATCCACTTCCCAGCTTACGGCGATGGGGAGTTGATAGGTCCAATTGATCGTTGAATGGTCGTATGACGCTCCTGCTCCGTTAGGATTGAATACTATTGACGGTAGGTAAGATAAACGGGCTCCTTTCAGGCGTGCATGAGCGATATCAATGTTGAGTTTCGCATTTTGCAGGTCGACATTGTTGTCAAGCGCCTGTTGAATTATGTTTGCAAGAGCCGGATCGGTGAAGACATCCTGCCATTTGATGTTGCCGAATGCGTCAGGATTTGCTTCCTCGTCAAGAGCTTCGGAATATTGGGCTGTTAGAGCGTTGTCAGTCGGCATATCGAATTTCTTGTAAATGTGGCAGCTCGAAAGAGCTCCCACACTTACAATCACTAATGCCATACGTGATATCTTGTTGAACATATAATTTCTGAATTAAATGATTAACGGGAATATTGTTCGATTTCCGATTGTAGACCGGTATTGTCTGTGTCCTCCCACTTGAGCGGAGATATTTTCTCTTGAATCAGCTGGAATGCCACAAACAGAGCCGGTACGATAAGGACTTGGAGAATCATACCGATTAACATACCGCC
>CAZYXN010000201.1:0-2977 GCA_964651105.1 uncultured Muribaculum sp.
GGATGATATGACAATTTTGCTTTGCGTAATCCTTCATCACCCACATCTTCTTCACGATTCACATATTCAACGCCATATTTTTCTTTCATTCTGGCAGCAAAAAGTTTATTGATGGTTTCGCCCGCACCATTAACGGAATGAAGCATTTTCTCAATATGCACATATAATGTATCACCAATTACCTCGCCTATCGCAAAAGCCACAATGCCGATATCTGGAGCACTCAGTACCACGCCGTCAAATGGCAGTCTGTCGTAATCATCAAGAACCCGAAATACCTGTCGCCGTTCAATTTCAGCTGTCAGATCTTTATCATCATGATTCAGGTGAATGCTGCGATAAAAATGTTTGACACCTTCCATATTTGCAGGAGACAATTCTGTCAGTTCATAATACGGATGCTCAGCCATAAACCGGTTGACATGATTGCGTTTCTTACTATATTTATTCCCTTGCAACGTTGC
Source organism: uncultured Muribaculum sp. (assembly GCA_964651105.1). GTDB lineage: Bacteria > Bacteroidota > Bacteroidia > Bacteroidales > Muribaculaceae > Muribaculum. The sequence continues at coordinate 465 of CAZYXN010000201.1, forward strand.
CAAATCTTCAGCAAGATAAAGATAATCCGACCAATCAGGAAGTTCCTCTATCTTACAAGCTCCAAGCGAATAAAAATCTGTCAGCCGGTCTTCAGGAACAGCCGAAAATATTACTTGAAGATTATTGTGGCGACAATAATCCAACACCAGGTCTATTGCCTCTTCCGGCGGCATTTTGCCAATAGGAGTAGAGAAAGCAACTCGTGTGACATCATTTTCAGTAACACCTTTAACAAAAAGCGTGTCGTCAATCACCGCATATTCGTAATGAAAATATTCAGCCCACATTAGAAGTCCGGCGATCGTATAATCGCAAGTCCGACTCCGTGATAGCTCAAGTATACTCTTTATCTCGGATATAGAATCTAATGTGACAGGTTTAAATTGAATCGTTGTGACCGTATTCATAAAGACATCCTTCTTTTTCGTAAATTTGATTATCGTTTCTATTCTTTTTTAATATAATGAATTATTACCCTTGTTTGTTTAAAGAAATTTATTATCTTTGCATCACATTCATATAGATAACTATCTCCGCAATTGCGTCCATTCATGAATAATGTAAATGCGGATCTAACATTAAAACACCATGAACGTAAAGAAGTCTATGAATATGAATTTGTCATTGACGCTTTTATATTCAGAGATAGAAATTTTCAAATCTTCAACCGTTGTTTCTCATTCTCAAGAGATGACGGATGTTTTTCATGCATATAATCATCAAATAACATACAACCGTACATGTTTTATCTCTGCTTGAATTAACATCCAGAGGAAGAACAAAAATATCGCACAATCAACATTCACTAATTTTTCCGGGGGAGCTTTAGTTGTGAAACTGATGCTCCCCAATTATTTCCCTCAATTAAAGACACCCATAACCTTTATTTCTTCATAAATAAAAAGAGCCGCAACTCCAGTGTGGATTGCGGCCCTTCCATATAAAAAACGATTAAATTAATTCGCAAAAATCGTAAATATATATTCCGGGAAAAATCTGGTCGCCTGAATAAGGAAATCATATATACAGCTTGCAAGACCGACAATGATTATACCTCCAACACAAACTGTCATTCCCACCTTTTCAGATAGCGCTGAAGTAAAGTTTCCTATAACACAAGGTTCTTGATTCTTGATAAACATTGCTTTCACTACAAGCAAATAATAATACAGCGATACGATTGTATTAATCAACGCGATAAGAACCAGAATATAAAGCGCCGGAGTCCCCGGTTCCACTGCCGCAGAAAATATAAAGAACTTGCTGAAAAATCCGGCAAATGGCGGAATACCAGCCAACGAGAACATTGCAAGCATCATAGTAAATGCCAGCTTGGGATTAGTGGAATACAAATTGTTATATGAATCCATATCAACACGGCCTGTCTTGTTCTCAATCGCCTGAATGACCCCAAACGCGGCAAGGTTGGAGAAAATATAAACAAGCACATAGAACATTAAAGAACCGAGACCAAGCGCGCTGCCTGCAACAACTCCAAGCATGATATAACCGGCTTGGGAAATTGAAGAAAAGGCAAGGAATCGTTTAAGATTCTTCTGACGAATAGCAAAAAGATTGCCGACTGTTATGGTCAATATAATCAACGCATATAGCATCCATTCCCAGATTTTGCCATAAAATGGCCCGAAGACCTGAACAAGTATCACAAAAAACGAAAATGCAGCCGCACCCTTTGATATCACTGACAAATAAGACGTAACTGAAGTTGGCGCTCCCTGATAAACATCAGCGGTCCACAGGTGGAAGGGGACAAGTGATAATTTGAAGCCCATGCCTGCAATAACGAATGCTATTGCGACAATAAGCATCGCTCCGCCGTTGGCCATAGCACTGGCGATATCAGCGAAATACAGAGTTCCTGACAAACCATAGACAAAACTCAAGCCCATCATGAAGATTGCTGAAGAAAATACCGCCGTAAGAATGTATTTTGCAGCAGCCTCGTGACTCTCATAATGTTTTTTATCAAATGCCACAAGAGCGGCAAGAGGCAATGAGGCGGTTTCAAGCCCGATAATAAACAACAAGAAGTGACGGGCGGAAATCATAAAATACATGCCAAGCAAGGTCATAAGCAAAAGTTCATAAAACTCTCCTCGACGAATACGCATATATTCGCTGTCAGCCCACCGCATGGATTGAATAAGAACAATTAAACCTCCGATATTAAGTATGTTTTTAATTGAACCCATAACCGGCGAAGTAGCATACATACCTCCGAATGCAGAAGTAGTCGTACCAAGCCATGGCTGGACAAATCCAAGCAAAGTGATTACAGCAAAACCGCATACGGTAAGATAAGACACGCCGCGCGCAGTAGTGTTGCTGAATGTATCATAGAGAAAGACCAATAAGATTAGCACAAGAAGTCCAATCTCTTGATGCATTACCAAAAACTGTGAATAATCCATATCTTATATCTTATTTAGTCAAAGCGTCAATAATAGGAAGTGTAGCATCGTGGATAAGTCCGCTGAAGAAATTCGGGAAG
>CAZYXN010000202.1:0-2900 GCA_964651105.1 uncultured Muribaculum sp.
ATTGAAAACAGTGCCGATATTTTGCAGGTGTCTACTTCTTTTTATACCATACACTGACTTATCCCTATTGTACGACTCAGGTTTTACCCGTTTGCTGGTAGGTCTGGTTTTCTCTTTTCGTCGGCAAAGGTAGGACAAAGCGCATAACGCCAAGCCGCATTTCATTCGGATAACGAAAACAGACGGTTGCACGGTCGGTTTTCTATCCGGGTTTGGCTTTTTATGCTCCACTTTATCCATTTCCTGCCTTAAAAAGCTGAAAAACAGACCTGCGAAGCAAAGCGAAAGCAGGGAAAGAAAAAACAGCTTCAAAGTTTAACCACTCAAAAACAAACTGTTATGGTAGAAGAAATTAAACAAGGCGACAAAGTTGTATTGTCGAGCGAGGACGGCTTTTCCGTACCCATGATTTTTAACAACATCTGCGGTAAGAACTTTTCAGGGGAGGAATACCGCAATTATATCAAGTATGTAGTCTATGACAGCATGGGGTTGAAACCGGGCATTGTCTCCTATTATCGGGACGGAGTTTTATACAAGAGCGGTACAATCCCGAAACTCTGAACGGACATTAACGGCGCAGTTTAGTCCTCACGAAAAGAACAAAGAAATGTGAAGTGAAATGAAAAATTGATAGATATGGAAGCAACGACAATTCATCCGGCAGGAGCCTACCTTCGTAACGCAGACAACCCGCCGTACTTGTACGTTTGGATAGAGGGAACACGGCCGACGGTGCGAACCGGGAGAAGATAGCATAAAGACTTTTAGAGATACAAACTCCGACTGTAAAGCCAGTCCGTGACAGTGTAAACAATATGGGTTAAACTTCTCTAAAAGTATCAACCTAAATCAAGGAAGGTCAATAGCGTTGGTAGACTATGCCTGACTTTTTACAGGAAATAGTGATTTCTATCTCTGACTTTTTACGAAAGTATTTTTTTACTTAAAAAATGGAGGTTGCTATGGAGAAAATATACTATCCGAGAACGATTGACAGCTACTTGCTGGAATGGAAAAACGAGAGAGCGCACAAGCCTTTGCTGCTTCGGGGTGTGCGTCAGGTGGGGAAATCCTCTGCCGTCCGTCAGTTGGGGAAGACTTTCAAATATTTCATGGAGGTGAATTTCGAGCGGGACAAAGAGATTATTTCGGTGTTCACCGGTAATCTGAAACCGAAAGAGATCACCTGTCTTGTCCTGAAAAAAGTTGACTCATTACACTTCGGTATAATGGCGCATTGTAAGGAAATGTTTTAAGATATTCTAAAGGGTATGAAAACCGATGCCAATGAAAAGTATTTATTCTACTATTTCAGTAGATACTGACCAATTAATTGTCTCTGATAGCGGGAAAAAACCTAATTAGTTGGATAAGTAACTATTCAAAATTAATTTTATATGTATGAGTCATTCACATATAAATTCGTACCAACAGATGCAAGTGCCCTGTTTGTACAATAAAAAAGCGAGTCCTTAGTATTGTAATCAGCAGGTCTTATCCATTTGCCTTTCAATATACGCCATAGAGTTTCGGCAAGATTAAGTTCCGGAGAGTATGTTGGAAGATAGAAAAGATATAATCCTCTATCCTCCCATATCTTTCTCAGTTCCTTTATCTTCCGGTTTCTATGGACAGAAGCATTGTCAAGTATAACCACCGTTTTCTTCTTTATCTCAAAAGAGAACCTGTCAAGATAATCCACAAGTTTTTCTGCATTGATGGATTTCTATGCCAGAAAGCCTTTATACTGATTTCTTCGGGTTATCATGCCAAAGATATTAAGTCTTGCAGTTTTCTCGGATGGAATATAGACATTCTCATCTTTGAACTGCCAACCGTAAGGTACATAACCATCGGTACATACATGACTCTCATCTGCATAATAAAGTTCAATTTTCCCTTTGGAATCAAGACATTCAAGTTCTTGCAACTTCTCTTTCTTATATGCGTGGAGTTGCGGTGAGGGGATACCCCTTGGGTGTTTTCTTATTCGCCTATATCTTGCACCAATGCTCCTAAAAAACGTTTGAAAGTTATGTCACTGGCTTTTTTGCCGGAAGCCTTTTCTCAGACCTCACGCGCTTTTGAAACACTCTGACGATCTTCTTCTATAGCCTTACGGACTAATTCCTCGTCGGAACAGTCCATAATAGGCTTATGACCTTGACCGGGACGTGTTTCCAAACCTTTGATACCACTTTCTTTATAACGTTTTATTCATGCATATATTGTTGGGATTGTCACATTAAAAATTTCAGCTATTTCCGATGCAGATTTTCCAGATGACTTCAACAATATGGATTTGCATTTGATACGATAGTTATGAGTAGGGTCATTTTGATAGTCTTTCTCCAGTTTGAGGCGATCAGCCTCGGTTAATTCGAGCACTTTTATATGTTTCATGATTTACATTTTACAATGACATGATACGATATTAATATTTTGTGCTGAATATAAAAATATTTTAGATCACTTAATTAATTGTGTGTTAGAAAAAAAGTGTGGATGGACGAAAGAAAGATCATAGATAGAAGACTCCTTGCCGATTTGGCAAAGGAGATTGATCTGAATGCCTCGCATTTGGAGGAGTTGGGCGAAAGCCGCCAATGGGAGATTATCGTTGGTGGCGATATGCTTGAACGAATGGTTGAGATTCAACATCGGTTAGAGCGGCTGGCCGCAATGGGTGACGATAAGTATCGGGGATTCTATATCGAGGTGCTATGGCCTACGCCGGAAGAGTGGGGCGGTGCTGAGGAGTTGATTGCTTCGGGCGAGTATGGCAGTCGGGAGGCATTCCTTGTGGACTGGCTTGCGTTCAACCCGATGGAGACCAAGTGGTTCTATGTCGCTTCGAGCTTATACGGGGATTCTTGGTCAATTCGTGTTACAGATCA
>CAZYXN010000203.1:0-2873 GCA_964651105.1 uncultured Muribaculum sp.
CATGATATGCTATCTGTAAATCCGCCGGGAGGAAAGAGGCATCTATCAGCTCATGCCATTTGGGGATGGCTTTGGAGAATCGGGCGAAAAGGTTCGTTATGGCTTTCTCATCTATGCCACTGTCGCGCATCACTTTCTCGAAGTCCTCCCGCTTTATGCGTTTCTTCTTACCATTCAAAGTCAACGCCAGTTCCTCGTCATCTTCAGGCATGGCGAGAGCGGTTGACAGAAGATCGTATGCCGGGGTAAGCATATAATTGTCGGCAGGCCGGAAAAGTGAGAAGTTCTTCAGGTGCATGTCGGCATTTCCTGTCAACCATGAGAACAGCACCACTTCCCAGAAGTTGACGACATCTAACAGAGGCGCTGAGGAATACTGGCGTATCAATTTTGCGATACGTTCGTATGATCCTTTGTATTTGTCCTCAGTAAGCCGTTCTGAGAGCTGGCACATATCCTCCATAGCAATCTTGGTACCCTTCTTTGTACGGTCAACGCGACGGGTGATGTAGCATAGTTCGCCATCGGCAAACCGTATCAGCGAATGTGGAACGGTCTTTATTCCGGCGGTTTCCGCCATGTGCATTGTCAGGTCTTCGTTCTCCGGCAGATTGGCGAATCGGTCAGTCTGCGGTTTCAGTATAAACCGACCCCATAGTCCTACGATAGTGAATCGCTGAGGCTCTCCGGCATGACCACGTGCGATGTCGAGCGACAGTTTTGCCTGAACTCCCGTCACGGTCGTGCTTGCCTTCACTATCTCGCGTGCCAGTTCCTTGATGTTGGCACGGGTATAGGGCAAGACCGGCGCCGTCGTCGATTCAAATATTTTGCGGACACAAGCCTTGTGGTAATCAATTTCACCATCTGCCAGCGGCTTATAGCAGTAAAGACACTTATTCATTGCTGTCCTTCTTCCTTTCCATAGGTATAACGCTTATGTTGCCGATGCAGTCCTTGCAGCAGGCGAGCAGCAATGAGAATCTGTCGCGGGCAGATATTTTCCAACTCTGTTCCGCTATGTCGAGAAGCCAGCCTTCGGGAATGAGTCCGTCAAAGAACGGAAACAGCACATTGTCGCGGTACGGCTTATCTGTCAGCGGTAAAGTCAGGCTCACCGCAACGGCACCATCCGATTTCAGATAATCGGAATCGTAGCGAAATTCATAACCCAAATCATCTTCGGTCAGAATTCCGGCGAGCGCATTATTCAGAAATACCTTTGCCTGTTTCATACCTCAGTGATTTTAGCCGGAGCCATTTCGGCTCCGAACATTGCAAGAACCTGATTCACTTTGTCAAGGCGAAGAGTAGTCTTTCCTTGTTCAAGTTCGCGCACAAAGCGCAGACCGACCCCGGATTTTTGGGACAGATCAACCTGCGTAAGTCCGAACTGCTTGCGCATCTCCTTAACGTATTTAGCTAACTGAGTCATGCGATATACCCTTTTGGATGCAAAGATAATAAATTTTATCCACATTACACCATTAAGGGTATAAATTATTTTGTAACAGTAACGATTATACCCTTTGGGGATTATTCATGCTAAAGCGGCAAGAGGCTGGCGGTCTGCATTGTTGGCGGCGGTTATGCCGTCGAAAGGTGACGGTGCAGGCACTGACACCTTTTGACCGCATCGCGCCTACGGGCAACGGCGGAACACCGAGAACCGGCAACGCTTCCGAGTATGGCATCGGTGACGCTGCCTTTACCTCTGAGACTTATTGCCGTCTCTCCGTGTTCTTTATCGCCCTTGCCGGATAAGGACTTTTACGACCTCCAGCCACTTGCCGCTTGGTTAGCAGTCCACGGGTCGAGACAGTGATAATCCGCCTTCCTGCGTCGTCGGTTTATCACAGACTCGCCCTTCCGGGACTGGTCTGTTCCATTTTTCAGTGTTTTATTGTTTTTTCAGATAAATCATGTCTCGCAATATTACCCCTTCTTCAATAATCGGAGCGGGGTAATTATCCGTGAAGAAATTTGGAATACGATGAAAATAGGAATAGCCACAGGATTTATAGAATCTCAGAGTTGAGGGCGTTTCTCCGGTTCCAAGAATGATCTTTTTATTTGAATGTTGTGATTCGACATATTCAAGCATCCGACGACCGTATCCATGCCGTCTATTTTCTGCTTTGACGGCAAGATTTTTTATTTCAACAGTATCGGTATCAAGATTGACGATTACGCAAACGGCTACCGGCTTACCATTAAATAAGCCGACATATAGGGCTCCCGAATCAAGATAACGGTCAATCATCGTTTCTGATTCGTCTCCAATCAAAAGTAGAGAAAGATACTGTTTCTTATCATTATCAATCTCGATAATCGTAAAGTGGTCTGTTACCATATTGCAAAATTAGTGATTTTTCACGGGGATTTCGGGTCCAATATGCTGTCATTCATTTTCACCCTCTCGGAGTCTTAGCTCCACTTATGCGATACTATCAACTCAGGAAGCTTGCTTGCTCGTAATTGAAAACGTGCGGAGCAGGGCTATTCTTTGCCCTACGGCAAAGCGACCAAAGGTCGATGACTTTTGCCTTTTGGCTTAAAAATCTCCAGACACAAAATGGTATTTGCCTCCGCCTTTGGCTCCGGCGAATACTTCATTTTGCACTCGTATTTTTCGGCCAAAGGGCGAACAGCCCTTCTTTGTCTCCGCACGGTGCCGTGTCAACGAGCAAGCAAAACTTCGATAGTCGATAGACGCAAAAAAAAATGTCGCACGATGAAAACGAACAACAACATATCAAATCCGGTGCCAATGAGCGCAAAAACGAAGCTTGCTTCGGATTTGCCGAATGCAGCCCGGATTGCCGATTTCGGAAACAGACGAGGCAGAGCATCCATCTCCAGTCTCAACCGCA
>CAZYXN010000204.1:0-2867 GCA_964651105.1 uncultured Muribaculum sp.
TTAACGTGCTGTATTAAGTATATTTAACATAAATGGGGGGGGTAAAAGTTAAATCATATAACTTTGTGAAAAACTATAACTTTATTAATAAATGAAATTGTCATTATCTTCTCGATTCGTAATTGTGCTGACATTTATTTTCATGTCAGTTGGGGCTTTTGCAGAACAATATTTTGTGTCAAATGGAGTGACGTACGTATATTATACCAATAGTGCCGATGAACCTACCTCCTTATGGGTTAAATCTGGCGAATGGATTGGCTTGGTCGAGATTCCCGAAAGTTTTACAAAAATAATAAACGGTAAAAAATACGTGTTGCCGGTAACAGAAATAGGTCAGGAAGCCTTTAAGGGTAAGGATATCGTTAAGATTATTGCAAAAAGTGTAAAAAAGATTAAGGCGAGCGCATTTGAAGATTGTAAGAAACTGGAGACAGTCGTATTTTCTGATAATTTGGAGCAGATAGATACCAAAGCATTTAAAGGGTGTACGGCATTAAAAAGTTTCGAGTCTACGGCCGGATTGAAATATATTTATGACGAAGCGTTTTATGGGTGTACGGCGTTGTCTGATTTTAAATTCCAAGAGGGGCTTTTGAGTGTGTGGGACAACGCGTTCAATTCTACCGCGATTCCTAATTTGCGTATGCCGTCAACATTATCTGGGCTTGGTGTGGGCGCCTTTAGAAATAGTGCATTGGAATGGGTCGAGTTTAATTCTAAACTTACATCAATTTCTGATTATTGTTTTGCGTTATGTAAGTCTTTGAAGAACGTCACATTTAAAAATCAGATTTCGCTTATTGGCGATCACTCCTTTAGGGGATGTGCGATAATTGGTGATCTTGTTTTGCCGGCATCTATAACTAAAATTGGTGCAGGCGCGTTTTATGAAAATGCGGGAATAACGTCGGTTTACTTGAAAGGAACCAAGACGCTCGGAGACTTTGCATTCACGCGATGCACTGAACTTAAGAATGTAAGAGAAGCAAGGATGCTTAATACTATCGGACATGCCGCATTTTTAGGGTGTGTGTCGTTGAAAGGAGTGGAATGGACTGATGAGCTTGTGACAATAAAAAGCTGTGCCTTTAAACAGGCTTTTGATTTTGCTTCGCTTGAATTTCCTGAGTCTGTACGGGAAGTGGCCGACAGCGCCTTTCTGAATTCAAGATTGGTTGATATTTCTTTTGCCGGTTATCCGAGAACTATCGGGGATAGAGCTTTTTATAATAGCACATTAAATTCAGTGGCATTCAGCGCAATGAATGCTCCGTCTTATAAAACGACATTGAATTACGAAAGTTTCTTTAATTGTACGAGTCTTAAAAAAATTGATTTTGGAAGCGGATTGATAGATATAGGAGATTTTGCTTTTTATAATTGCACTAAACTATCCGGGATTGAATGGGCGAAAACAAAGGAACTTTATGTTGGGAGATTTTCATTTGGGAATTGTAAATTTACGTCATTTTATATTCCTTCATCTATCAGGCAACTTGAGCCCACGATGTTTTCGGCTACAGATGAGAAGGCTTCATTAATTTATCCCAATAAGTTATTGAAAGAAATTACAATAGGCGAACCCGGGATGAAAACTTCCTTGAAAATAACCGGACGAAGTTTTGATTCCTTTGTTTATGAACTGGAGCAAATTATATGTTGGTATCCGACACCGCCTTTTGATGGATTAGGATGCTATGGACGTAACACAATTTTATATGTGCCTGCCGGTTCCAAAGATGCATATGTGAAGAAATACGGTTCCTATTTTAGTGAAGTCAGAGAGATGTATAATGGTGGTCTTAACGAGATAAACAAAGATGAGATAACTATAAGTGTGAATAAAGATGGTTCATTATGCGTTGATGGAACTGATGAGTTGGAGATTTCTATCTATTCAGTGGGGGGGCGCTTGATTTATAGAGGAGACTATTCTATGGCAAGATTGGAACATAAGGGGATTTATATATTGAATATAGAGGGTAAATCTATTAAGATCGTGATATAAAATAAAAAAGGATGAGCCGGCCGGCTCATCCTTTTTTATTTTGGATTGAAAATGATTACTTGTCCAAGTGGGGGCCTGCAGCAACGAGAGCCTTGCCGGCTGCGTTGTTCTCGTATTTCTTGAAGTTGTTGATGAAACGAGATGCGAGGTCGTCGGCTTTCTTGTACCATTCTTCTGCGTTGGCATAAGTGTCGCGAGGGTCAAGGATTTTGGGATCTACGCCCGGAAGTTCGGTAGGAATCTCGAAATCGAAGATCGGGAGCTTCTTGGCCGGAGCCTCAAGGATGGCGCCGTCAAGGATAGCGTCGATGATGCCGCGGGTGTCGCGGATTGAGATACGCTTGCCTGTTCCGTTCCAGCCGGTGTTGACAAGATATGCTTTGGCTCCGCTCTTTTCCATGCGCTTAACCAGTTCTTCAGCATATTTGGTCGGGTGAAGTTCAAGGAATGCCTGACCGAAGCATGCTGAGAATGTGGGAGTCGGTTCGGTGATGCCGCGTTCAGTGCCTGCGAGCTTGGCGGTAAATCCTGAAAGGAAGTAATACTTGGTCTGCTCGGGGGTAAGGATAGATACTGGAGGCAATACGCCGAATGCGTCAGCGGAAAGGAAAATCACATTCTTGGCAGCGGGGCCGGCAGATACCGGACGCACGATGCTTTCAATATGATTGATAGGATAAGATACGCGGGTATTTTCAGTTACGCTCTTGTCCTTGAAGTCAATCTTGCCTTCAGCGTCTACAGTTACGTTTTCAAGAAGAGCGTCGCGTGAGATTGCGTTATAGATATCGGGCTCGCTTTCTTTGTCAAGGTTGATGACCTTTGCATAGCATCCGCCTTCAAAGTTGAATACGCC
>CAZYXN010000205.1:0-2835 GCA_964651105.1 uncultured Muribaculum sp.
ACTATTTTGTATCGGAGATAATACAGCTTGCTGTGCTCTTCTTTGTATATCACTACGATATCGCTCAGCGCCGTGCAGGCTTTGGGATCCCAGTTGACCATTCGCTTTCCGCGATATATAAGACCTTTGCGGTAAAGTTCGCAGAATACTTTTATGACGCTCTCGGAACGAGTTTCATCCATAGTGAACGCAGTGCGGCTCCAATCGCATGACGCTCCGAGTTTTTTTAATTGTTCAAGGATTGTGCCGCCATATTTTTCTTTCCATTCCCATGCATGTTTCAGAAATTCCTCGCGAGACAGGTCGCTTTTTTTGATTCCCTCGGTTGCAAGTTTAGCCACGACCTTGGCTTCAGTGGCGATTGCGGCATGGTCAGTGCCCGGCACCCAAAGAGCGTTTTTGCCTTCGGTGCGCGCCCGCCGTATAAGAATGTCCTGAATAGTATTGTTGAGCATGTGGCCCATGTGGAGGATTCCGGTGACATTTGGCGGCGGAATGACTATTGTATATGGTTCGCGTTCATCAGGGACAGATTTGAATAAATCATGCTCCATCCAATAGCTATACCACTTGTCTTCTACATCCGCCGGATTGTAGGTCTTGGCTAATTCGTTCATATCTTGTAATGTGATAACAATTTTTATGGATGCAAAATTACTAAAATTCATCGAGAGGAACGATTGGTTGTATATATTTTTACAATAAAATTAAGAAAAAAGGGGCAGAGGTGTTGCAAAATTGAAAATTATGCATTAACTTTGCACTCGCAAAACGGAAATGGCGGGATAGCTCAGTTGGTTAGAGCGTCGGATTCATAACCCGGAGGTCTCGAGTTCAATTCTCGATCCCGCTACCAGCAACGGAGTCACGATTAATCGGGGCTCCGTTTGTTTTATACGATATTCTCGTGTGGACGGAGGCCGTCGGGCGCTGACGGATCAGCGGATTGCGGCTGGGATTATGTGCAATCCGGCACAATGTAATATATAAGAATGTCAAAGTTCTTTTGCTGCCGTTTCGGCGAGGTTTATTTCGCTCTTGGCGGGGGCAGCTGCCGCTTATCAGGGTAAGACAGGGCGGGGTCGGTTTATCGCATTCCTAAAGTGAGGGATCGGAAGATTTTTATCGCGGAGAGCGGCACACAATCGGTTGTACAGCAAGAAGAGCGCTTCCTGACGGGCAAAGTCGCTCTCGGTCAGGAGGGGATCATCATCAGGAGCATCCCCGGAAATATCGGGGGGCTTTCTCTTGATCTCTTTCGGGGCGGGAGGCGGTGAAGGCCTACGGGATTTTTTTCTTGCCAACGGCCTGGGAGACCGGATGTGTATTGTCAGGAATCGTACAAGCAGAGCGTCCGGCGTCATTATCATAGCATGGATTATAATCGTCGTAATCGTTGTAATAATAACTATAAGAACAATCCTCCATAGAGTAAGTGGGGCTGAAATCTCCATAAAGGCTCATTTCGTTATTGCTTTCCGACTGCTGGCCGGAAACGTTTTGGCAGATTTGAACAGTGTGTGTCATAGTCGTTGATGTATTAGATTATTTTTTGCAAATATAATACATAATTTGACACAAAGTATGTACAAATTATCGCAACCCACTAAAATTTTTTTCTTGTGAAAATGATGTGGATAAATTATGAAGGGGAGATGCAGTCGATAATCGGATTATGTAGTAATTTTGCCACGGTAATAAAATTATGACAATGAAAAAGAAATCACTGATTATATTGTCGGGAGGAATGGATTCCGTGACGCTTCTTCATGACAGAAAAAATGAGATAGCGCTTGCAGTGACATTTGACTATGGAAGCAATCATGCTGTCCGTGAGATTGAGATGGCAAAGAAAAACTGCGAGCTGCTCGGCGTGGAGCATCTTGTGATACCGTTGGGGTTTATCCATGACTATTTCAAATCCTCTCTTTTAGAGGGAGCGGAGTCGATTCCCGAGGGTCATTATACGGCAGAAAATATGAGTTCTACTGTTGTGCCGTTCCGTAACGGCATCATGCTGTCGGTAGCCGCCGGAATAGCTGAATCGAGGGGTCTGACCAGGATTATGATAGCAAACCACGGAGGAGACCATGCCATCTATCCTGATTGCCGTAAGGAGTTTATCGATGCCATGAACATCGCGATATGGGAAGGGTCGGGGCATAAGGTCGAAATCCTGGCGCCATACACGTGCATCAGCAAAAGCGATATTGCGGCTATTGGCAAACGTATAGGCGTGGATTATTCATTGACATATTCTTGTTATAAAGGGGGAGAGAAGCATTGCGGCAGATGCGGAACTTGTGTCGAACGCAAGGAAGCTATGAGAGATGCCGGGATAGATGACCCGACAATATATGAAGAATAATGTTTTTTAATTTGTTAGAAAAGAAAAGGCCGCAAAATTATTGCGGCCTTTTCTTTTCTATAGGTATGATTATTTATTTTCAAGTGTCTCAACTTCCGGATCTACGCCCCACTGCTGCTGGGCAAGACGACGGTAGTTGTTGTAGCGCCATTGAGCGTTGGCCTTGGCGGCAGCGAAGAGTTCAGCAGCTTCGGTAGGATACTGCTTCATTACAGAAGCGTAACTAACTTCGCCCTTAAGGAAGTCTTCGAATGCATCCCAGTTAGGCGCCTTGCTGTCGAGAGTGAACGGATTCTTTCCTTCCATTTCTGCGGCAGGGTTGTAACGCCACAAGTGCCAGTAACCGCAAGCAACCGCATTGGCTTCTTCCTGTTGAGCCTTGCCCATACCGGCCTTGATACCGTGGTTGATACAAGGAGCGTAGGCGATAATCAATGACGGGCCATCGTAAGCTTCAGCTTCGCGGA
>CAZYXN010000206.1:0-2833 GCA_964651105.1 uncultured Muribaculum sp.
AATGCTCTTGAACAGGCTTCCTGCAAATTAACAATCGTTATGAAACACCCTCTAAGCCTTTTAATAAAGGCTTAAATTTTTTGAAACATTTTTGAAATAATTTCTGTTTTCCTTTGTGTAGAAATATCAGAAAGAGAAAATTTATGGAGTTATTATTTCTTTGCATTATCATTTTTTTATTTTTATTAGCGGTATTTGATTTATCGGTCGGCGTGAGCAACGATGCCGTAAATTTCTTAAATTCAGCTATAGGTTCTAAAGCGGCTTCTTTCAAAAGAATTTTGATAGTAGCATCTATAGGCGTGTTTATCGGAGCGGCAATGAGCAACGGTATGATGGATATTGCCCGGCATGGAATTTTTCGGCCGGAGCATTTTTCATTTTATGATCTTATCTGCATTTTTATGGCGGTTATGGTTACCGATATAATCCTACTTGACGCATTCAACACGCTGGGAATGCCAACATCAACCACCGTGTCGATGGTATTTGAATTGCTGGGCGCCACGTTTGTGGTGTCAATGATAAAAATGGCATCGGATACGACAGGTTTGGGATTTAACGATTTGCTTAATACAGAAAAAGCGTTGTCGGTGATTCTCGGAATTTTCTTGTCGGTGGCGATTGCCTTTTTCTTCGGAACCTTAGTGCAATTTATTACGCGAATGATATTTTCGTTTAATTACCGGAGCAAGTTAAAATGGAAGATTGGGATTTTTGGAGGAATATGCGCGACTGCCATAGTGTATTTCTTATTAATAAAAGGAGCGAAAGACCTGACTTTCATGACTCCAGAAGTAAAAGAATGGATTAAAGAGAATACATTGTTGATTATCGCGGTATGTCTGGTCGGTTTTACTATATTGATGCAGCTTCTACATGCGCTAAAAGTGAATGTGTTGAAAGTCGTTGTGCTCATGGGAACATTTTCACTCGCAATGGCATTTGCCGGAAACGACTTGGTGAATTTTATCGGCGTTCCTCTTTCGGGATTGTCATCGTATCTTGACTATTCGGCTAATGGGAACGGGGATGCTCAAAATTATCTCATGGGTTCTCTCAACGGACCTTCCAACACTCCGATATGGTTCCTTATAGGCGCAGGGCTGATTATGGTTGTCTCTCTTGCAACTTCCAAAAAAGCCCGTAAAGTGGCACAGACTGAAATCGGTCTCGGCAGTCAGGCTGGAGGTGACGAAATGTTCGGTTCGTCGCGTATAGCCCGTCGAATAGTCCGTTGGTCTATTGCTTTCTTGGCATGGATCAGGAGAGTGACTCCCGTGAAAGTGCGCCGTTGGTTCAATAACCGCTTCAATGTCGATGAAACCATTATGGATCAAGGCGCGGCTTTCGACCTTGTACGCGGTTCCGTTAACCTTGTGCTTGCAGGCGCTCTTATCGCGTTGGGAACCTCGCTTAAACTTCCGTTGTCAACAACATTTGTGACTTTCATGGTGGCGATGGGAACCTCTCTTGCCGACAAGGCATGGGGAAGAGAAAGCGCGGTATTCCGAATCACGGGTGTGATATCAGTTATCGGCGGCTGGTTTCTTACTGCGGGAGTCGCCTTTATTGGCGCAGGAATTATAGTGTTGCTCATGCATCTCGGAGGACATTGGGTTATGTTTGCTCTGGCATGTGTCACAATATTCATCATTATCCGAAGCAATCGTCGTTTCCGGAATAAAAAAATCGAAGAAAACGGAGACACGATGTTTCAGACCATATTGTCTACGAAAGATTCCAATCAGGTATGGCATCTGTTTCTGATGTATCTTACAGCCCAGCAGAGTAAGTTTCTCAGTTTTGCTGCCGATAATTATCGTAAAGTCACAGGCGCCTTCATTAATGACGATGTCAAGACTCTTGATAAAACCGAACAGAGTCTCATACGTCAAAAACGTGAGCTTAAGAACGCACGCCGAAAAGAAACACTGTGTTTGCGTCAATTGAGCCGTGAAACTGCTATAGAAAAGAGTACATGGTTTTATCTCGGCAATAATTGCTGTATGTCGATGCTTTACAATCTTCGCCGTATAAATGAGATATGCAAGGAACATGTCGAGAATAATTTTCTGCCGTTGCCGTCAAGTTATGTAGCTGATTTTGAAATAATACGCACGCGGGTCTCCACATTGTTTGATGATACATTAGTGATGATGGAGAATTCGGAGATTGAGACTGTCAATATTCTGCGCCGTCATTGCGATGAAATAAAAGACGTGGTTTCTGATACATATCATAAACTTTATGACCATATCAGAGAGGGCGACGCATCGACGATGACAGTGCTCTATGTATACCTTAACATGCTTCAGGAGACACAGGAAATGGTTTCCGGCATGCGCAAATACTTAAGAGCGTTTGCCAAGATGTATGACAACGGGTATTCCGGTCGAAAATCAGTAATTGCAGGGAATATTTAATGCCCTGCAATTAGAATTCCTGCATTCAAGTTATTTATTATATTTTGTCAAGAGCTTGAGACAAATCGGCTATAATGTCGTCAATATGTTCGGTCCCGATACTGAGCCGGCCATATATATTCCCCGCATCTTGAAGACTGAAACGGTCGGCTGCATGCCGGGAGTTTCTGAACACATAAGATGTGGTCTGATAAATGGGTACTGCTCTCGCATCTGTGGCGTAATCGGGGGCTTCTTGTCCGACATGAAGTTGGAGTGTCTCAAAATGAAGATTCTTTTGTAGCATAGTCTATTATATTGGCGTTATAATTGTGGAATGTTTATGACGCAAAGTTAGATAGCCTTAAAATTTATTCCAATAAGAATTGAAAATATAGAAAATATTTCTAATTCAGCGGCTTAAATTG
>CAZYXN010000207.1:0-2805 GCA_964651105.1 uncultured Muribaculum sp.
ATATACATATGCAAGAGAAGTTTTGCTCAAGTATTTTAATATCGTAGCAATTACCGAATTTGGTTCAAATACCTTTATGGCAACAAATACGAACACAGTTGCCCTGTTTTTAAAACGGCGGGCTAACACAGACTTTAAGCAAATTCAGGTTGCTGTAAACAGATTTTTTGATAATCCAAAGGATGTTGCTGTATTAAGCATTGAAAAAGCATTCAGCAAGTATGTGCAGTATGTATATGATGGGATCACGACAGAAGACTATATAAGCTTTATTAACAGGAAACCTTCACCTGCATTCACGGAGCAGGAACTGTATGTAACCTACTGCAATTGGTTTGAAAAGCTAAATGAAGTCATCAAGCTTAAAGAAAGTAAACTTTTTAAAAGCAAATCCGGGGAAGAGCAGAAGGCCGATTTGGAAAAATTGTTTTATGAGAAAGTTTTCGAAATTGAAAAGGATAAACTTACCTTTTTCCTGTTGGCATATGGTCAAAGAACGGTTATTACAAAAGTTGGCGAAAAGCAGGATGAAAAAAGCTTCCTGGGTTACGAATTTTCAAATTCAAGAGGTCGTGAAGGTTTAAAAATGTTGCCAACGGGGACAAAACTATACGACGATGAAGACCAGTTTAACCCGGAAAAAGCAAACTATTATGTATACAGTGCTTTTAACAATGAGTTCCCTGCTATTTCCGAAACCCTGGCGCAATCAATTACCACTTTGGACTTAACTGCTTTGATGGAGTACAGCAGTGCTACTTTTGAAAAGACACTGAATATTCTCGCAACCAAAAAGGTGGTTCTTGACAGCAAATATCCTTCCGTTACACTGGAGTCAATTGCAGATTTTCAGGACGGCTTATGGAAAGGAGAAAAAGGAGACCTGGTAAGGACAAAAGTATTAAGAAATACAAATTTCAAAATGAATAATGGCAGAATATCCTATGATGATATTGCAGAAATTGATGTAGACCGGAGCAGTTTATCAAGCCGGATGCTTGAATATGGTGATATCTTATTGGAGAAATCCGGTGGAAGTCCTTCCCAACCTGTGGGACGTGTTGTGTTATTTGAATCAAACGATAACGAAGTTTATTCATACTCCAATTTCTGCACACGGTTAAGAGTAAAGAGCGATGCGTTTCATTCCAAATTCCTTTGGCTTATGCTGAATGGGTTTTATAAATTGGGAGGGACAATCCCGATACAAAACGGCGTCCGGCTTCTTAATTTAAAAATGCCAGAATATAAAAGCATAAAAATACCAGCACCTCCCAAATCAACACAGGACATTATTGTCAGAGAGATCAGTAAAATTGAGGAAAATGAAATTGCCAATGCTACAAAAGTTGAGCAGTACAGGATTTCACTGAATAACGAAACCTGGTTTTCATACGAAACACAACGTATTGAAAGTCTTGCACCATTTGTTCAACGGGGCAAATCAGCCAAATATGGTGTTTCTAATGTGCAGATAATTAAGTCGGGACAAGCCAGAGGATATCATGAATTTGACTTTTCCAAACGCTATTATGTTTCGGAGAATTTTATTCCGGATGAAAGGAAGCTGCAAAAGGGCGATATTCTTATCAATTCTACTGGAGTAGGCACCGCAGGCAGGGTTACCCTGTTTGATCTGGATGGTGATTTCGTAGTTGACAGTCATATAACCATTGTTCGTTTCGATCAGTCTAAAATTTTGTCCAAATATGCACTATATGCACTGGCGAATATTGGATTTAAAAACATAGAAGCAATGGCAAACGGTCAAAGTGGTCAAATTGAACTTTCCCTGTCAACGATTAACGGAATAAAACTTCCCCTTCCTCCCATGCCCATTCAGAAGGATATTGTTGCAGAAATTGAAGCCCTGGAAAGTGAGATAAAAACCTTAAAAAGCGCAATCAAAGATGCTGAATGGAAGAAAAAAGCTATCCTGGACAGATTTTTGAAGTAGGACAAATTTTCCGGATAACTGGCAAATAAAACGAACGATCTTTGCTCCAACAGATGTAATTGCCTTTTTCCATACCCTTGTTCCATAGATGATGCAATTCAATGGAGTTTTTCTCCCGGCGGGAATTGATTTCCGGTGAGGGTTGTGGTATACTGCATAGCAGATTGTTGTGCGCATCGTCCACTCCTTTTGGGGAGGGCAATTTACAATAAAAGAGGTAAAAATATGGATTATCAAGCATTGGCTGATTTGCTGTTTCCCAACGTCACCGAGACTCCTGAAGAAGTGGAAGCACGCTTCCCCCGGCGGGAGCTGCCCGAGGGTGCCGTTGTCACCCGTATGGCCCCATCTCCCACCGGATTCGTCCATCTGGGCAATCTGGTGCAGGGCATGATCTCTGAGCGGATGGCCCACCAGAGTGGTGGTGTTCTGTTCCTGCGGGTGGAGGACACCGATGCCAAGCGGGAAGTTCCCGGTGCTGTGGAGGTTCTGATCGATTCTCTGAAGCACTATAACATTCACTTTGACGAGGGCGCCACCATCGAAGGTGACAACGGTCTCTACGGTCCCTACCGTCAGCGTCAGAGAGCGGAAATTTACCATGTATTCGCCAGGAAGCTGGTTCTGGACGGCAAGGCTTACCCCTGCTTCTGCACAGAGGAAGAACTTACTGCCATGCGGGAGACCCAGGAAGCGGGTAAGGAAAACTTTGGCTACTACGGCAAGTACGCCATTTGGCGTGACCGCTCCCTGGAGGATGTAAAGGCGCAGCTCGATGCAGGCAAGCCCTGGGTGCTGCGGTTCAAGAGCGACGGCTCCATTGAAAATCAGTTCAAATTCGACGATCT
>CAZYXN010000208.1:0-2210 GCA_964651105.1 uncultured Muribaculum sp.
TAAGTTCATATTATTATATCTCCTTTCAATAATACAAAGATATATGGAATAAATGATTAAATGAAAGGGTTACGGAAAAAAGCGGCGAAAGATTTGAAAAAAGTTGCTCGATTTTTTTCAGAAATAATGGCGTAAATTCATCGGCTGTGCAGTGATTTTTTGGCTAAATAGAAATAATCCCAAAATAAACATTTATATTTGGCGTATCTTTAAAGTAACCGACTAATGCCATTATCTACACCTCAGATATCCGAACTTAATGATGAAGCACTCTTCGCCTTAATAGAAAAAGGGGATGAGCGGGCTTTTACCCAAGCCTATGACAGATATCATAAATTATTGTATGTATTGGCATATCGTTATTTAATGAATGCTAACATGGCGGAAGATGTTGTGCAGCACGTCTTTAGTCGTTTATGGGAATTCCGTACCGAATTACGTGTGGGAATCAGTCT
This sequence comes from uncultured Muribaculum sp., assembly GCA_964651105.1. Taxonomy (GTDB): domain Bacteria; phylum Bacteroidota; class Bacteroidia; order Bacteroidales; family Muribaculaceae; genus Muribaculum. The sequence goes on from CAZYXN010000208.1 coordinate 456, forward strand.
AAAGAATTATCTGTTTACAATGACCAAAAATCATGTGTTGAACTTGATTCGCAATGAAAATAGTGCAATTACCAAGAACTATGAAATGGCACAATCCGCTCCTGTGTATGAAGACAACTTGATAGAAAATCTGGAAAAGAAGGAACTAATGTCAAATTTTTATAAGGCGGTAGACATGCTTCCGGTGCAAAAGCGGGAAATCTGCCTGATGAAAGTCAGAGAAGAACTGACGAATCAAGAGATCGCCGAACGGATGAAATTATCTGTCAATACAGTAAAGACGCATTACTCCGAAGCCTTGAAACTGTTACGCGTTCATTTGCGTAAGATGCTAATAATTGTTACAGCCCTCACCTTGTTGAGGCATTTAAGTGTCTATTTAATCACATGGATACAAAGAATATGAATAAGCCTACAGAACAACAAATACAGGAAGTATTGGCAGGAATAGCAACTTCTGAAGATGCTCAAATCGTGGCAAAATGGTTTGCTACAGATGAGGGAACCGCCTATTTGTCTAAGAGCATGGATCTTGATGCGGAACAGATCAAGCAGGGTTATGAAGAACTCTACGTCAATCACGCAATTCCTTCGGAAGAGATGTTCGCACGTATTTTCCGCAATATTCGTCGGAAGCGTATCCGCCGGATAGCTTTCCGCGTGGCTGCCGTTGTCATACCTTTTGTCGTGTTGATGGGGCTGTTTGTCCAGGTGAATACCCGGGTGGATTTATTCGGTGATTCCGGTTACGAAGAAATATATGTGCCTAAAGGAGAACGCATTCAGATGATGTTTCAGGATGGTACGCGGGCATATATCAATTCCGATTCCCGTCTGAGGTATCCTAAGAAATTTGCATTGTTCAGCCGTGAAGTTTATCTGGAAGGAGAAGCGTATTTTGTTGTTTCAAAAAATTCCCGCCGTCCTTTCATTGTCAATCTTGATGGACCGGCTATCCATGTATTGGGAACTTCTTTTGATGTCCAGGCTTATCCGGAGAATAAGGATATAACTGTTTGCCTGGATGAAGGCCATGTCAATCTGGCCCTTCCTTCCGATAAGAAATATCCGTTGCAGCCCGGCGAAAAACTTGTATATAATAAGGAGAGTGAACATTGCACAATCATTCGGAATACAGATGCCCACCTTTCTTCGTTATGGAAAAAGAATGTGATAGCTTTTAAAGACACCCCGTTGTCGGAAGTGATCAAAGTGCTGAACCGTTGGTATGATGTAGACTTCAAGATAGAGGATAAAGCTGCTTGGAATGTGTATTTTACGCTGACATCTGAGAACACGCTTCTTGAAAAGGTTTTGCGTGATTTGGAAAAAATCTCTCCGTTGCATTTTGAATATAAGGAAGCTGAAAAAACAGTGATAATCACGATGGAATAACTTGAAAGAGACTTACACATGTAAGCCTCTTTATGTAAAGTGCTAAGATGAGTCTCTTCTTTTTAGATTGCCGGAGTTAACTCAACAGGCAATCCTAACGCGTTTACTATTCTGTAAAATGTGGCTACACTTGGAACAGTAATTCCTTTCTCTATTCGTGAGATGTAAGATTTATTAGTTCCGATACGTTTGGCAAGTTCTTCTTGTGTTAACCGTGCATTTTTGCGAGCATCAAGTAATATTTGACTTGTATAGAAAGCGTATGCTTCTTCATCAAACTTAGCACGCTTTTCTGTGCCAGGTTTACCAAATTTCTTTTCAAGAACAGCACTGTAATCAACGACTTGATGATTGTTTGTC
>CAZYXN010000208.1:2220-2794 GCA_964651105.1 uncultured Muribaculum sp.
ACTGTAAATATATGCTCTTCAGAAACAATAGATACTATTGAAGTCTTAGATTTAGCTCCCGACCACACAGAGATAAGCGATATAAACTTTATTTGGGTCTGATTCATACTTTCGCCGAAAAACACATTCAACTTGTCAAATAAATCACTATGTTTGTAATGAGGCTTAGGATTGGGAATTACAACAATCTCTTTGAGAGATTTTTAAGGAAATAGAAAATTAAGAAGTTTTATTGCAAGAAAAAACAGCAAAGGAATATGGAAAATGACAATATACAAAACAATTTAAATTACTATGAACTCACCAATGCCGTTAAAGCGATTATAGGTGCTATTTTGCAAAGCCAGCAACGGGCATTAGGTGCGATAAACCAAGAGCAATTGGCGCTATACTATGGTATTGGTCGATTTGTTTCTGTAAATACTCGCAACAAGAATTTGGGAAAAGGATTTATTGAGGCCATCAGTGAACAACTACGTAAGGAGTTACCTGGATTAAGAGGTTTTTCAGCTGCAAGTCTGCGAAAGATGCGTACATTCTATGAGGAGTGGCGGCTGCTTTCGGATAGTTCGTT
>CAZYXN010000209.1:0-2733 GCA_964651105.1 uncultured Muribaculum sp.
TTTGCCGCTCACGCAATCTGCCCCTGCAAACCAGACTATTACATGTCAAAAAAAATTTCACGCCCTAAGATAATATATAAAAGACGCTTCAGCTTGCATTCATACAAACTGAAGCGTTTAGCCTTAAAAATTATTTCGTTCAAAATAATATTATAGCCAAAATATCTATCAAAATATCAGAAAAGGCTCCAAGAAACAGTCAATCCCGCCATGACAATAGCGACCATAGACATCAATTTAATAAGTATATTAAGGCTTGGGCCAGATGTGTCTTTAAACGGGTCGCCAACAGTGTCACCGACCACAGTCGCCTTATGAACCTGTCCTCCTTTGCCGCCAAAGTTCCCTTCTTCAACATATTTTTTAGCATTATCCCACGCTCCACCAGAATTAGCCATAAATATAGCGAGCACAAATCCGGCCGAGAGACCACCTACCAACAATCCAATCACACCAGGCACACCAAAAATCAATCCTGTTAGAATCGGAGCCACAATAGCCAAAACAGAAGGGAACACCATCTCACGCTGAGCACCTTTGGTGGAAATCTGCACACATCGCGCATAATCCGGTTCAGCTTCTCCAGTAAGAATACCTTTAATTTCCCGGAACTGCCGACGCACCTCTTCAACCATATGGGCTGCGGCACGCCCAACAGCATTCATTGTAAGGCCACAAAAGAGAAATGCCATCATGCTTCCAATGAACATCCCGGAAAGAACCTTTGGATTCATCAACGTCACATCATAATAGGTCATGAAATCAGTGAATGACGCTTCATGTATCGGTTTAGACATATTACCTATATTAATAGCAGTCTCCCCCAGCCTACCGAGACCGATACGAATCTCCTCTATATATGATGCAAGCAGAGCAAGACCGGTCAAAGCTGCCGAACCAATCGCAAACCCCTTTCCCGTCGCCGCAGTCGTATTGCCAAGAGAATCGAGAGCATCGGTACGTTTTCGCACCTCTTCACCCAAACCGCTCATTTCTGCATTTCCGCCGGCATTATCGGCAATAGGGCCATAAGCGTCGGTTGCCAAAGTAATTCCAAGAGTAGAGAGCATACCAACAGCCGCTATTCCTATACCATATAAACCCATGCCAACGTTAGACATATCGAACCCCGACGCCAACCAGTAGGAAAGAATTATACCTACAACAACCGCAATCACAGGAACTGCAGTAGAAACCATTCCCAATCCTATACCGGAAATAATCACAGTCGCAGGCCCAGTTTTGCCGCTTTCAGCCAATTTTTTAGTGGGAAGATACGATTGCGAGGTGTAGTATTCAGTGCTTCGACCGATAACGATGCCGACAAGCAATCCAACTACAACAGCAAATGAAATATTTATCCAATTGTCGATATTCAGCAACCACATTATAACAAATGTAGCGATTACGATAAGAGCCGAGCTGAGATTTGTTCCGACTGAAAGAGCTTTAAGCAGACTTTTAATGCTTGCATCCTCTTTTGTACGGACAGAAAATATGCCCACAATTGACAAAATGATTCCAACCGCCGCAATCAGCATCGGAGCGAGCACCGCCTTGTATTGCATCGTCACATCGCCCGATATCATGTATGCCGCCGCACCCAACGCTGAAGTAGCAAGGATAGAACCACAATACGATTCGTACAAATCAGCTCCCATCCCGGCAACATCTCCCACATTGTCACCAACGTTATCTGCTATAGTCGCAGGATTACGAGGATCATCCTCAGGAATTCCTGCTTCGACTTTTCCAACAAGGTCAGCGCCAACATCAGCAGCTTTCGTATAAATTCCGCCTCCGACGCGAGCAAACAACGCCTGCGTACTCGCTCCCATCCCGAAAGTAAGCATCGTAGTGGTTATCATACAAAGTTTAGCTGTAGGAAACGCGACATCTTCAGGCACAAAACAGTCAAGAATCAAATACCAGAAAGATATATCAAGCAGCCCAAGACCAACCACAACGAGCCCCATCACAGCTCCACTGCGAAAAGCGATGCGCAATCCTGAGTCCAAAGATTTACGTGCAGCGTTAGCAGTGCGGGCAGAAGCGTTTGTGGCAGTCTTCATCCCAAGGTATCCGGAAAGCCCGGAGAAAAAACCTCCGGTCAAAAATGCCACCGGCACCCATGCATTCTGAAGATTAAATCCATAAGCCATTACTGCAAATATGACAACAAGAACAGCAAACACGATTCCGACAATTTTATATTGCTGTTTCAGATAGGACATTGCGCCACTACGTACATAAGCTGCAATCTGAGCCATTCGGTGTGTTCCCTCGCTCTCGTTAAGCATCTGTTTATAAAAGAATCCGGCAAGACATAAGGCAATCAACGATGCCAATGGCACCAGCCAAAAGAGTAAGTGTTCCATGCGGTATCAATTTTAATGGTTAATATACCATGCAAAGATATAATTATTTTCAAGATTTCAAAGCAGAAATATTAATACTTAATTTATAACCATATCAAAATGGCGTAATTTTGTAACAACTAAATACAATTTTAACAATGAACCCAATATTGCTATCATTTTTATCTGCTTCGGAAAACATATTAAGAGGTTGTTTAAAAATGCTTGTTAACAGAAGTGAGTTTACGGAGCGTTATGATTACGGCAGCGACCATCAGCATCTCGTTGGCTGATTGAGTAGTTTCCTCATAGTTCCGGCACAGACGCCTGAAGTTTTCAAGCCATGCGAATGTTCTCTCAACGACCCATCTTTTCT
>CAZYXN010000210.1:0-2698 GCA_964651105.1 uncultured Muribaculum sp.
GTCAATGCACGCTCGGCCTGAAATTTATAGGCAAGCGCCCACCGTGGCGATTTGGCAGTATAACCCAGATTCAACTGCTGCCTCAAACGATTCACCTTAAACACCAGTCCGTCAGTCGCCATCGGAAGTTCCTTTCTCGCGGTATCCCAATGAGAGATAAAGCGCTCTACATCATCTATGTCATGCAGCAACGTCATTATCGGAGCCACTTTAAAGCCCCATTTCTTAGCGGCCTCCATATTCTCATAATGATTATCGGCCGGAAGATTGTCGCCCAGCAAATAGTAAAACACCGCATCAAGACCGCGTTTGGCTACCTCGGCCGAGTTTTGCATTTTCAGCGTTCCCGAAGCTGCATTACGGGGATTGGCAAACAACGGCTCCTCGTTAAATTCACGTTCCGCGTTAAGACGGTCAAACGCCTTCCATGGCAAGACAATCTCACCGCGAATCTCAAATTCCTCGGGCCAGCCTTCACCCTGCAATTGCAATGGCACGCTGCGTATGGTCTTCACATTATCAGTAACGATATCTCCGCGCTCGCCATCGCCACGCGTCACAGCTCTTTCAAGCCGGCCGTTAACGTAGGTAAGCGATATCGAAGTACCGTCATATTTCATCTCGCCGACAATCTCAAAAGTCTCACCCATAAGGCCATCTTTGGCTCGTTCGACCCATTCGTCAACCTCTTCGACCGAATAGGTATTGCTAAGTGACAGCATGGGGCGTTTATGGACGAATTGCTCAAACGCCTTATTTATATCGCTTCCCACCCTATGGGTAGGCGACAATGGGTCATCCAGCTCGGGATTGTCATGTTCAAGAGCTTCAAGCTCTTTCATCATCATGTCAAACTCGAAATCAGAGATTTCCGGTGCGTTAAGCACGTAATAATTATAATTATGTCGGTTAAGATCGCTGCGAAGACGCTCAACCCTGCTCTTAATCTGCTCGTCCATATTTCACAAAGTTAATCTATTTTTAGCAAGAATAAAAAAAAGCCGAACGCTATTTGCATCCGGCTTAAATTTTATTGACAACAGGATTACATCATGCCGCCCATGCCTCCCATACCGGGAGCCGGCATTGCCGGAGCAGGATTATCCTCCTTCTTATCTGCGATAACGCATTCTGTGGTCAGGAACATTCCGGCGATAGACGCTGCATTTTCAAGAGCCACGCGGGTCACCTTGGCAGGATCGATAACTCCGGTCTGGAAAAGATGTTCATACTCCCCGGTACGAGCATTGTAACCAAAGTCGCCAGTGCCTTCCTTAATTTTTTGGATAACAACAGCACCTTCGAGACCTGCGTTTGCCACAATCTGACGAAGCGGCTCTTCGATAGCGCGCTTAATGATCGCAACACCGGTGCATTCATCGTCATTATCTCCGCATATGCCGTCAAGACTTGAAATCGCACGGATATAAGCGACACCCCCGCCGGGAACGATACCTTCGGCAATTGCCGCACGGGTAGCGCTAAGAGCGTCGTCCACACGGTCTTTTTTCTCTTTCATCTCAACTTCGGAAGGAGCGCCGATATGAAGCACAGCCACGCCGCCGGCAAGTTTGGCAAGGCGTTCCTGAAGCTTCTCTTTGTCATAGTCGCTGGTAGTAGTCTCAATCTGCGCCTTAATCTGAGCCACACGCTGTGCGATAGCTTCCTTAGAACCGGAACCGTTAACAATCGTGGTGTTCTCTTTATTCACAGTGATGGTTTCAGCCTGACCAAGCACATCGATACCTGAAGTCTCAAGGCTCATACCCTTTTCCTGAGATATTACCACACCTCCTGTAAGCACGGCGATATCTTCAAGCATTTCCTTGCGGCGGTCGCCGAATCCGGGAGCCTTAACCGCACAAATCTTCAACGAGCCACGAAGACGGTTGACAACAAGGGTGGCAAGAGCTTCCTGATCAACATCTTCGGCGATAATCAACAACGGACGGCCGCTTTGAGCTGTTGCTTCAAGCAAAGGAAGCATTTCTTTGAGAGATGAAATCTTCTTGTCATAGATAAGCACGTAAGGATGATCCATCTCGCATTCCATCTTCTCGGTATTGGTCACGAAATAAGGAGAAATATAGCCACGGTCAAATTGCATACCCTCGACAATATCCACGGTAGTTTCTGTACCTTTGGCTTCGTCAACAGTGATAACGCCCTCTTTTTTAACCTTGCGCATTGCTTCTGCGATAAGTTTACCGATTTCAGCGTCATTGTTAGCCGACACGCGGGCTACATCTTCAATTTTCTTTAGGTCGTCACCAACCTCTTCACTCTGGCTCTTTATGCTTTCAACGACAGCAGCTACAGCCTTGTCAATACCACGCTTGATGTCCATAGGATTAGCTCCGGCAGCAACATTCTTCAGACCTACGTTAATTATAGCCTGAGCAAGAACGGTCGCAGTAGTAGTACCGTCACCTGCATCATCACCGGTCTTGGAAGCCACTTCCTTTACAAGCTGGGCACCCATGTTCTGGAATGCATCTTCAAGCTCAACTTCACGAGCTACCGACACACCGTCCTTGGTGATGTGGGGAGCGCCGAATTTTTTCTCGATGATTACATTACGACCCTTAGGACCAAGAGTTACTTTTACAGCGTCGGCAAGAGCGTCAACACCTTTTTTGAGCTCTTCACGAGCCTTGATATCGAATTTTAGTTCTTTAGCCAGGATATTATGTATTGT
>CAZYXN010000211.1:0-2596 GCA_964651105.1 uncultured Muribaculum sp.
GGCTTAAAATTTCATGTTGACTGGCTTAAAGGCCAGAAAACCGGATTTTTTGTCGACCAGCGTGACAACCGAAGCCTTCTTGAGAAATATGCCACCGGCAGAAACGTATTAAATATGTTCTGTTACACAGGAGGGTTCTCGGTTTATGCCCTCAGAGGTGGCGCGAATCTTGTTCATTCGGTCGACAGTTCAGCCAAGGCGATAGCGTTGACTGATGCCAATGTGGCGTTAAATTTCCCTGATGATAAACGTCATACGTCGTATGCTGAAGACGCATTCAAATTTCTTTCCAATATGGAAAATACTTACGACCTTATCATCCTTGACCCACCTGCGTTTGCAAAACACCGTAGCGCTCTACGCAACGCACTGGTAGGATATCGGAAACTTAATGCCAAAGCATTTGAGAAAATAGCGCCCGGAGGAATTCTTTTCACATTCTCCTGTTCCCAGGCAGTAAACCGGGAGCAATTCCGTCTTGCCGTGTTCTCCGCAGCCGCACAAAGCCGCAGGAAAGTAAGAATTCTGCATCAACTCACTCAACCGGCTGACCATCCTGTTAACATATATCATCCGGAAGGTGAATACCTGAAAGGATTAATCCTATACGTAGAATAAAAAAATAACGTTATCACATAATGAATATTTTAACCAATCTTGCGACAGGTTTTGCATTGACCGCCGCTACAACATCAACTATCATGGCAACTGATAATAATTTCAATTATGTTGTCGACCGGTTTGCCGACATTGAAGTGCTTCGTTATAAAGTGCCTGACTTTGAGAATCTGCCGTTAAATCAGAAACTTCTCATATATCACCTCAATGAAGCCGCATTGGCAGGCCGAGACATCCTTTGGGACCAGAACAACAAGTACAACCTTGCTATCCGTACTATGTTGGAAAATGTATATCAAAATTTTTCCGGCAATCGAGATGATAAAGAATTCAGGGCATTTGAAAAGTATCTGAAACAGGTTTGGTTTGCCAATGGCATCCATCATCATTACTCCATGGACAAATTCACTCCTGAATTTTCAGAAACATTCCTTCGTCAACAGGTAGCGAAATTGCCCCAGAAGAAACAGCCCGCGAATATAGACACTCTGATGTCGGTAATCTTCGACCCGGCATTCATGCCTAAAAAAGTAAATCAAGCAGAAGGAGAAGACCTCATCCTGACATCGGCCACCAATATCTATGAAGGAGTGACACAACCTGAAGTAGAAGCCTATTATGCAGCAATAAAAGATACCACCGACCTCACACCAATATCGTACGGACTCAATACCCGCAAAGTAAAAGTCAATGGCAAAGTCGTAGAACAGCCGTATAAAATAGGCGGATTATATTCCGATGCCATCTCACGTATTGTAAGCGAGCTTAAAGAAGCAGCACGTTATGCGGAAAATCCGGCTCAAAAAGCCTATATGGACAAACTGATCGAATATTACACGACCGGTGACCTAAAAACGTTTGACGAATACTCAATTCTCTGGGCTGACGAGACCGCTTCCAGAGTTGACTTCATCAACGGATTCATTGAGTCATACGATGACCCGTTGGGCATGACAGGCTCCTGGGAATCTATTGTAAATTTCAAAAACAATGAAGCATCAGCACGTACCGAAAAATTAAGCGCCAATGCCCAATGGTTTGAAGACCACAGCCCTGTTAATCCCGCATTCCGCAAAGATAAGGTCAAAGGAGTTTCAGCCAAGGTCATTACGGCCGCAATTCTTGCCGGCGACTCTTATCCCGCAACCCCGATAGGTATAAATCTACCCAATGCCAACTGGATTCGTGCCGCTCACGGTTCGAAGTCGGTCACACTTGAGAACATAACCCAAGCTTATGACGAAGCATCACATGGCAGCGGGTTTAACGAAGAGTTTGTAATCGATGATGAGACAAGCCGTCTTCTTGACGATTATCTATTCATAACCGACAATCTCCACACTGACCTGCATGAGTGTCTCGGACACGGTTCAGGAAAAATTCTTCCCGGAATTGACCCTGACGCGTTAAAAGCTCACGGATCAACTCTTGAAGAAGCCCGAGCCGATTTATTTGCGCTTTATTACCTCGCTGATCCGAAACTCATAGAGATCGGACTGCTTGACAATCCTGACGCTTACAAAGCTGAATATTATAAATATATCCTCAACGGCCTCATGACACAGCTTATGCGTATCGAACAAGGCAAAGATGTAGAAGAAGCACATATGCGCAACCGCAAACTTATATCAGAGTGGGCATATGAACATGGCAAAGCCGACAATGTCATCGAATACGTGAAAAAAGGCGGAAAAACGTATATACGAATAAACGATTATCCGAAATTAAGAAAATTATTCGGAGAACTGCTTGGCGAGATTCAACGAATCAAAAGCGAAGGCGATTACGAAGCCGGACGTGACCTTGTAGAAAAATATGCTGTAAAGGTCGATCCGGTAATCCACAAGGAAGTACTTGACCGCTATGCCCACCTTAACATTGCGCCTTATAAAGGTTTTGTAAATCCGGTATATTCCCTCATACAAGACAACAACGGCAATATCACCGTCCACCAGCGCAAGTGTCCCGTTTAAGTAGT
>CAZYXN010000212.1:0-2573 GCA_964651105.1 uncultured Muribaculum sp.
CGGAATCCAGTGCGGATATGGTCGTGGTTCAGTTTCGGGAAGTATGATTGCTTATTTGCTTGGCGTAACACAGATGGACAGTCTGCGGTTCGATTTGAACCTTTTTCGTTTTTTAAATCCCTCCCGAGTAACCAATGCCGATATTGACACAGACTACTCCGGTAAAGACCGTGATGCAGTAAAACAGTTTCTGCTTCGAGACAAAATGAATCTGCCCAATATCCGTTCGGCAGAAATTATCACGTTTAATACGATTGCCATGAAAGGTGCGGTTCGTGACGTGTGTCGAGCATTGTATAAGGACAGAAACGATGTGAACTACATAGAAATCGCAAACACCATTTGCAATGAAGTGGTGTTACAGGATAACCAATGGATTGTCAGCGATAAAATGCGAAAAAAATATCCTGAAGTTTTTAAATACGTTGACATTGTAAACGGCACCATCGTATCAATCGGTACACATCCGAGCGGTGTATTAATCAGCGACCTACCCATAGAACAGACCGTTGGTTTGTGCAGCATCTCAACCTCTGATTATCCCGTGTCCATGATTAATATGAAAGAGCTTGACGACCTTATGTATGTCAAACTCGATATTCTTGGACTTGATAACATCGGCGTTATCAACGAAACCTGCAAAATGCTTGGTATTGAACGACTTACACCGGATAATACGGACATGGACGATATGGATGTTTGGAAAAGCATTCGTGATAACACGACGCTTATCTTCCAGTGGGAGTCAAACAGTGCAGGGCAGTACATGAAAAAATTTATGTCCGATGAAACGATTGAAATTGCCCGTTCCAAAATCCCGAATTTCTCCATGCTGAAATGGATGTCGTTCGGTAATGGTCTTCTTCGCCCGGCTTGTGCCAGTTTTCGAGACAGCGTTGCGAACGGCGAGTTCTACGATAATGGTTTTGAGGCACTCAATAAGTTTTTGGCTCCCGAGGCAGGGCGAATTGCCATGCAGGAAACCATCATGCAGTTTCTTGTAAAATTCTGTGGTTATTCTGCGGCAGAATCAGATAATGTACGACGTGCAATCGCAAAGAAAAAAGGCACAGAAACACTCCTTCCGGAAATCGAACAGCGTTTTGTTGCATTTTGTTCTGAACATTATGACATGACTGTTGAACAATGCGAAGAAGTTATCAAACCGTTCCTCCAGATTATTTTGGACGCTTCAACATACGGTTTTTCATGGAATCACTCGGATGCATATTCATCCATCGGATACATCTGCGGATATCTGCGTTACTATTATCCGTTGGAGTTTCTAACAGCAGCATTGAATATCTTTGGCGATAATATGGACAAAACAGCCGATATTACCTCATATGCAACAAGGGTCGGTATCAAGATAACATTACCCAAATGGGGATTATCCAGAGGCGAATACTTCTATGATAAGGAAAAGCGAATCATCGCCAAAGGTTTAACGTCCATCAAGTACATGAGCGCAGCTTTGGCGAACGAGCTGTATAACCTGTCCAAAACAAAGAAGTACACCAGTTTCATGGAGCTGCTCGATGACCTCGATACAAAGACTACAATCAATTCACGTCAGCTCGACATCCTCATTAAACTTGACTTCTTTTCTGATTTCGGAAACCAAAGAGAGCTTCTCAGAATGACAGATTTGTTTACCAACACATTCAAAAAAGGTGAAGCCAAGAAAATCAAGAAATCCGAAGTTGACGGTACACCTTTGGAAGAACTTGTAAAGAAGTACGCGGTCGGTATGACAAAAGCAGGAGGGGTTGCCAAGAGTTATACACTCCTTGATGTATCATCAATTCTGCGGGAAGCAGAACAGGTTATCCGCTCAGTCGGTATGGATGACTTGAGCGATATTATCAAGGTCAGAAACTTTTACGATGTTATGGGTTATATCGGTTATGTGTCCGGTAAAGATGAAGACAGACCAAAGTTATATGTAACAGAGGTCAAGCCATTATACAGGAAGTCAGATAACAAAAAATTTGGTTACAGCGTCTTTACCAAGTCAATCGGAAGCGGTAAGGAAAGCCGTTTTACGGTTTTTTCAAAAGTCTACGACAATGACCCAATCAAGGAGGGCGATATCATTTATTGTCAACACTACGAAAGAGACGGTTAGTATTTCAAACTTACGGCTTATAATAAAGTTGTTTAAGAGGAGGAGACATGGATGTATTAAATAGTGATACATTGACCAAAGCGTTCCGTATGTGCGATGATGACAGCGATACAAACATTTGCATTGTATTTAAAAGCTTGCGGTCGGTTGATGATTTTATGGATTCTGCCAGAATGGAAATTCAAGTCGGACGCATGAAAGGGTGGGGCATAACAGGGCTACCTCATCGAGGATATGCGGTTCTGAAATCGAAAAACAACGGACTGATAAACTTGATGAATGCGCAAAATGCAAGCCTTTTTAAGTCGCGCTCTTTTCAGTGGGTTCTGTATGAAGAAGGACTGAATCATGTGATTCTTCAAACCGTTTTAGAGCATGAAATGGGAAGAGAGAAATACAGTACGGAACTTGATGATTTCTTGAAAAGTTTTAAGCTTATAAGATG
>CAZYXN010000213.1:0-2565 GCA_964651105.1 uncultured Muribaculum sp.
ATTCACTACCGCGACTGCGCTTCGCTTACCCCTTACACAGGGGAGCCTTTGGAGATAGTCGTTTCTTTGTGCCACTGACCGGGGGATTGCCACGGCCGCACGCGGCCTCGCAATGACACGGGGAACGGGTTCGCAATGACGCAAGTTTTTTGACGGTCAGCATATCGCGGCTTACAATGCTGAAAATATGTCAGATATGCCATATTGTTGATAAATATTGCATATCTGACATATTTTTTCTTGACCTGTGCACATTATTGATATACAATATGGTTAAACAGGGAGGGATCCGAATGCGTGATTTTCAAAGAATTCTGGACGAAAAACTAAAAAATGCAACAATTGAAGACGATATTCCTGAGACACAAGCATTGGAATATGATGTTTTAAAAGAGGTCAGAGATGCGATCATAGAGATCCGAAAAAGCAAAAATATTTCTCAAAAAGACCTGGCAGAGAAAACGGGTATCCCACAAGCAAATATCAGTAAGATCGAAAACGGGCATTATGTACCCAGCATTCCTGTTCTGAAACGGATCGCTGATGGATTAGAAAAAAGATTAACGATCGAATTTATGGATGAAACGGAGGATATCTAAGTGGCTATTTATATCGATTCCCTTTGTATTCAAGAATTTAGAGGCATTAAGAACCTAAAATTAAACGGTTTAGATCATGTTAACATTATTGCCGGTGACAACAATTCCGGCAAAACCAGCATTTTGGAGGCAATTGCGCTTTTTAAGAACCCGTTGGATATTTATAATTTGTTGAAAACCTCCAGGATGAGAGAGGATCTGCCATACTTCTACACATCTACGCTTTTCGACAGCTTCCTGAACATGCTCCCTCGGGAGTCTTTGCATATGTCAGTAAGTGTTTCGGGCCCTATTGGTGAAGTCTGCATAGATTTATCCGGCGAATTAAAAAATGTTTTGGTAGATCCAAATGCCTATGGTTCCAAGAGAACCGGAAGAAGCTCTCAATACGGATCGGAGGAAATGGAAACACTTTGCTTCGCCGGTGAATATAAAACCGTGATCAATTCGGATTTGGATAGTATCCCATTGGAATTTACGCAATACACAAAATTTAACGATCTTCCGAGACACAAAATCAACTATCTAAATATTTCTTATCTTTCACCTGCAAAGCATTTATCCGGAAATAATATTTCCAACATTGTGCGTTCCGGCTCATACAAGGAACTGTGTGTATATATTTTGCAGTTGTTTGATAATGAGATCGAAGATATTCTTTATCTCAGGAACGACCTGAATCATAGACCGATCGAGTGTATCCGCCATAAGACATTGGGTACAATGCCACTTTCGACATATGGTGACGGCATTAAAAAGGTTATTTCTTTGGCAAATGCGATCGCCTCTGCAAAAAATGGAATACTGATGATCGATGAGATCGAAACTTCCATTCACAGCAAATATTATGAAGATATCTTTGCTTTTTTGTTTAAGGCTTGCCAACGCTTTGATGTTCAGCTGTTTATCACAACACATAGCAAAGAAGCAATCGATGCCTTATTGACGGTTCAGGAATATGGTGGAAAGGTCGTTGAAAACGATCCTGTCAATGTGATAACCTTTCGGACGGATAGATCCTCCCGTAAGACCTTAGCCCGTATTATGAGCGGCAGTGAAGTACTACAGGATCGGGAAAAATATGACTTCGAGGTGAGAATATGATCCGTTTTATTCTTTGCGAGGGAAAAACAGATGCGATCCTACTAAGCTATTATCTCAGACATACAAAGGGGTGGGAATACGACAAGAGCCCTAAATACTTTGATCTGAAATTTTCCGAAACGGATAATCGCTATGTTGGTCATTATAAGAACGGCACGGAGCGTTTATCCATATGTGCTGTTGGCGGCAAGGATAATTTTGTAAATTTCTATCAAGAGAATATAGAAGGATATATAGAAAATTCTGAGAGCGCGGATATAAATTACAGGCTGGCCATAGTGACGGATCGCGATGACAGAACAACAGAAGAAATCGAACAGTATTTTTCCGAAAATCTGAGCCCCTGTATTGACCGGATCACAAATGGAACTTGGACAAGCAATTCCTTCGTCAATCATTTTGGTCAGGAAGCAACCATAGAGAAATTGTGCGTGATCATACCGCACGAAAATCAAGGCGCTTTGGAAAATCTGCTTATGGATGTTTTATCGGAAGAGCCTTACAAGAAAAATTTGATTGATAAAAGTCAAACCTTTGTTAATGAGATCGCACCGGAAGCGTCTGAAATCATATCAACGGAGCGCTTAAAGCTGAAAGCAAAGCTTGGCGTATCGTTGGCGGTGTTATATCCCGAGAAGGTTTTTTCGTTAATAGATGAGCAACTAAAAAGCATTCCCTGGGAAAAATCCATAATATTAAAAGAGACTTTTAGTCAATTGATCATGATCTAATAGGGATACAAAAAGCGGTAATGCCATACTTAACAAAGTGCGCCTTGCGGCGCGTGAAGCACACTTGCCGTGTGTGAAAAAAGCTACGCAGTGAAGCGCCTGCGGGCGTAAAAATAAGCACTTAACTTCAC
>CAZYXN010000214.1:0-2381 GCA_964651105.1 uncultured Muribaculum sp.
CGCCCGAAGAAGAAATCGACTTGTCAAACGAGCTTATGGATGCCGGATATATCGAGCTCAGCAAGGTGTGCCAACCTCGCTTTTCGTTCTCTCTTGAGTCTATTGACGCGACAAAGCAGTATGAGTTCAGGGAACAAATGCGTCTATTGGAGCTTGGAAAAATAATTACAATCGAGAAAGAGGAAGGACTCTGGTACTACCCTGCCCTGCTGGAAATTTCGATGAACCTCGATAATAGCGAGGAGTTCAGTATGACTTTTGCCAACGCAATGCGACTGGACGATTGGGGGTATACCTATGCTGACCTTATTTCCGACGCTTCATCCACTTCTCGCAAGGTAAGTGCAAACTGGCAGGATATTCTCGCATACGCAAAAGAGCGTGAAGAGATTTCTTCGCTTATTAAAGACCCTCTCGATATGACGCTGAGAGCATCGTTCGCGAATATGGTGAACCAAGAGTTTACCGTTGATAAGAATGGTATTCTCGGTCGTAAAAAGGTATCCGAGACCTCTGATGAATTTGAAGACGAGCAGGTTCGGCTTATCAACAATTTGCTGATTTTCACAGACGATAACTGGGAAACAGCAAAGACCGCACTCGGTAAAATTTATTATAAAGATGAGGACGGCAACCAAGTGACCTCATATGGGCTGATTGCGGAAACCATCATTGGCTCGCTGATTATGGGTGAAAGGCTTAAAATTAAAAATACTGATAGTACAGTGGAACTTGGTGCAGAGGGTATTACAATTAAACAGGCAGATGGCACAGTAGTTTTTTCTGCCAAGCCAGATGGTTCTTTGGTCGTTCATAATTACGCCAGCCAGTCATCCGTAGATAGCCTGTCATCTGATGTCAGCGGGTTGGGCACGAGGTTGAGCATTGCCGAGTCGGCAATCACACAGAATGCTACGGATATCTCTGCTAAAGTCAGCGAAACCTACGGCGGTTCTTCTTCGTCATTCGGTTGGTCTTTGAAATCAAACGGGTTCTATGTGTATTCCAATGCCTCTACGGTTATGAAGATTACTTCATCCGGGCTTGAAGTAACCGGCAAAATAACCGCGAATGCAGGTTCGATAAGCAACTTGACTATTACCGGTAAGTTGTATTTTGGAAATAACAACGATTACTATATTAACGCAAATTACAGCGATAGCAGTTATTATATTAACTTACCGCAATTTCGCGTTGACGATGGTAATGGTGCTGTATTTAGCGGAAAATTATCAGCAGCGACCGGCACGTTTGGCACATCATTATACCCATTTAATATTACGACGGGAAGCGATTCCGCAAATAGTCCGTGTATATATTCACGAGGTTCTTCGTTTTCAGGCATGGGCGGATACGGCATTGTAGCCGACAACTATGTATACATAGGCGGTGACGGATTTTCATATTGGAACGGTTTTCAAACAAAATCGGATTACAACACTGCTATTCGTCCGGGAATTGTATATTGCTCTGGTGACAACAATGTAAGTCAGGAACAAAATATGGCAGTTGCATATACCAACCGTGGTATTATCTTTTATTATGGTGGCACGACCAATCTTCGCACAGCTACATTTTCGACTATTTCCGACTGCAAAGTCGTCGAGATGGAGATACCTTATAATGGTAAAAGTGTATTAGTTAAGGGTAATATAACCGGTGACACAAGTGGAGCTATTATATCTGACCGCAACAAGAAAAACTCTATAGGTGCCTTTTCGGACAAATTCAATGTCCTCTTTGATTCGCTTGCGCCTGTTACATATAAATATAACTATGGACAATCAGATAGATTGCATAGTGGTTTTATTGCTCAGGATGTCTTGCAGGCTATCAATGACGCGGGTTTGACCACAAAAGACTTTGCTGCATACATAGAAACCACCGATGCCAATGGAGATGCTACTTGCGCCATAAGATATGAGGAATTTATTGCATTGAATACTTGGCAAATTCAAAAACTTAAAGCGCGTATTGCTGAATTGGAGGCAGCCGTGGCAAAACTTCAGGAGGATTGATTATGAAAAATACTGATTTTACAACGTATCTCAAAATGGCTCCTGCCGAGCTTCGCAAACTCCAATGGAAGAAGGGATGGGCTCTATCTTTAGTAGGGCTCATCGTTTATGGAGTGTTGCGCCTGTTTAGACAGAAGCCCAAGGATTATAAGGGCATTTGCCCCTACTTTGAAATAGGAAAGAACTGGGGCGGACTTGAAATGGGTTGGTTCTTCATTTGTTGCAAGAACTGTGGAGATTCGGTCAAACGTCATGAAGTCGGGCACGGTGTTCAAAACGCGGCAGTTGGCGGGTTAAAAATGCTTGGTTACAGTATCGGTTCCGCCGCGCGTTATTGGTGGCGCGAAATCTTTGGAGCCAAAA
>CAZYXN010000215.1:0-2330 GCA_964651105.1 uncultured Muribaculum sp.
AACGAAGATATAATAAGGACTCTCGGTATTTACGAGCATGACATGCTGTATGTTGAGAAGGGCGGGGAAATCATTCCGAAGATAACCGGAGTCGATGAATCGGCTCGTCAGGCAGAGTCGGAACCGGTCAGGTTTGTGTCGGAATGCCCTATATGTGGTACCCGTCTTGTGCGTGTGGAAGGCGAGGCGGCATGGATGTGTCCGAATAAATATGGATGTGTTCCGCAGATATGTGGGCGAATCGAGCATTTTGTAGGGCGGCGCATGATGAATATTGACGGTATTGGGGAGGAGATGGTCGTGCTGCTTTACCGTCATGGTTGGGTCAAGGATATAGCCGACCTGTATTCTCTTGGCGAGCATCGCAAAGAGATGGTTGCGCTTCAGGGGATAGGCCCGCGCACAGTAAGCCGTATGCTTGAAGGGATAGAAGCTTCCAAACAGGTGCCTTTTGAACGTGTTATCTATGCTCTTTCCATACCATATGTCGGAGAGACTGGCGCAAAAAAAATTGCACGAGCTGTACGTGACATAGATGCTCTGATGAATGCCTCGGTTGAAGATTTGACCGCTATCGAGGATGTTGGGCCGAGAATTGCGGAGAGTATCCGTGAGTTTTTCAATGAGCCGTTGAACCGAGACATTGTTGAGAGACTGCGCGGAGCCGGGCTTTCCATGTCAATTCCTGAAGAGGCCGAGGGAGTGCGTTCCGATAAGCTTTCAGGCAAAACCATAGTGATAAGCGGCACGTTCTCGCATCATTCGCGTGATGAATACAAGGAAATAATCGAACGTAACGGAGGCAAGAGCTCCGGCTCGATTTCAAAGAAGACCGATTATGTGCTCGCAGGTGAAAACATGGGGCCTGCTAAACGTGAAAAAGCTTCGTCTCTGAATATTCCGATACTGAACGAAACGGAATTTCTCAATATGATAAGCGATAGTCAAGAATAAATTATACGATACAATGACACCAGAAGAAAAACTTGCCATAGAAGAGCGTGTGATAACAATGCTCAAAACAGTGTATGATCCGGAAATTCCGGTTGACATTTATAGCCTCGGATTGATTTATAAGATTGACCTGGATGATGACGGAGTATTGAATATCGACATGACTCTGACAGCTCCAAGTTGTCCGGCGGCGGATTTTATCGTCGAGGACGCGCGTATAAAACTGGAGAGTATAGAGGGCGTGAAATCGGTTAATATAAATATCGTTTTCGAGCCTGAATGGAACAAAGACATGATGAGCGAAGAGGCCAAACTTGATTTGGGATTTCTGGATTGATGAGCGATGTCCGGTAAAAATGTATATTTTTTCTCTGACGCGCATCTTGGCGCGACTTATATCGATAATCCCCGTCGGCATGAGAAACGTCTTGTCGATTGGCTGATGTCGATTAAGGATGACGCGTCTGAAATATATATGCTCGGAGATGTTCTGGATTATTGGTATGAATATCGTACCGTAGTGCCTCGCGGGTATATACGGTTTTTCGGAGCGCTTGCCGAAATGGCTGATTCCGGAATCAAGATTTACTGGTTTGTCGGGAATCATGACATATGGCTGTTTGATTATCTGCGGGATGAAATAGGTCTTACTGTGGTTGACGGATATCTTGAAAAAGATATTCTTGGCAAACGTTTTTTCCTTTCCCACGGCGATGGAATAGGAAAGCTGAAACCGTCATTTAAAATGATGCGCGCCATATTCCGGAATAAATTATGTCAGAAATTGTACGCGGCAATTCATCCGCGATGGACTATTCCGTTTGCTCACGGATGGTCATCATCAAGCCGCGACTTTGCCAATTATGTAGAAATTGAAGAAGTCAATCCCTCTGCCGAACCGTTGGTAGAGTGGGCTGAATCCTATTCGGTGGAGCATCCGGGCATTGACTATTTTCTGTTTGGTCATCGTCATGTATTGTTGCATCATGAATTGAAATCTGATGGAGAGGTTATCATTCTTGGCGATTGGATACGTCAGTTCTCGTATGCTCGTTTTAATGGGCAGAAAATGGAAATTTGTCGTTATAATCAATGAAAAATAATGCCCAAAGTGGTATATTTTAAATATTTTTACTATTGTTAAAATTAACTTTTGAGTGATATATTGGTTAAGGTCAGCGAGTTATGGGTATGATGTATGTGCCATAATGCCAAAAACTATGTTGCTAAACATGTTTTTTCCTTTGGAGATGTCGCAAAAAAGGCTGACCTTTGTACCACAAACCTAAAACAATCTTTTTTACCTTAGAAATTGTACCTATTGGAAACCATAAAAGGGAGCTTCGCGACGAAGTTCCTTTTTATTTTATACGTAT
>CAZYXN010000216.1:0-2327 GCA_964651105.1 uncultured Muribaculum sp.
TCTTCCGACGACTGACCGCCCTGACATTAACATACATTATTAAACAAGCTCTTAATGCAGAGCAAAATTACACAACTTTAGGCACCTGTGCAATAATAGAAAGCCCGCTAAAAACTGTCGGCGATATACACAAGGTCGTCGACCGAATACCGGTGAGGCAATTTATGGCCGTTGACCAGCAGTACCGGGGTGGCCGTCAGGCCTGTCTCTTCACGCCAAAGTTTCTGGCGTTCGAATTCCTCCTCCACACTGCTGCTGTTGATATCGAGATTATACGGCACAAAGAAGTTCTCACCGACATCGCGGCCTGTCTCATACCACTGGTTGAGTATCTGCTCTCCCTTATCGGGGCCGTATTTCTGATAGGCCGCGATAAGATGCCTGTTGATGATGCTTTTTTGCTCCGTAAAATATGTAAAAGTGTATCTTACCTCCGCATCCGGTCGCGAACTCAGAAACAATGCCATTTTTGCATGCATCTTTGCGCACGGCTCACAATAGGGATTGGCAAACACCGTTATTTTCAACTTTGAATCGGGATTTCCGAACACAAGACTTGACCGCAACTCGGGATTCTTATCAAGCAAAGGCGACTCATCCAGGAGGAGTTTCATGACATCAGGCCTGGTGCGCAGCTCATTGTAGTCGTCGGCAAGTTGCTCGCTGTCATAAAGTTTGTTGACATATTCCACGAAATAGCTGACAGTAAGAATCGCCACACCGTAGACAGCGCCCATTATTATAATGTGTCCGATAGAGAAGAGAGTGCCTTCACCATAAACGCCGCCAATCAGATATACACCCGCAAGAAGCCACATGGCAAGAAAATTCAGCAGACAGAGCGTGCACCACACCTTGGCCTGTGTTTTCTGATACCATACGCTCCAGAATGACGCAAGCACACCTATCAGCGTAAACAGAGCCATCTGTCCGGCCAGTGACGGGAAAAACAGCAGTACCAGAGTGTTGGCGAGAAAAAATCCATATCCCATCTCGGCAAGACTTACCATAACGAATAGAGTTGAAGCCTTCTCGAGCTTCGCGCTTCCGCAGTGGCTGTTCTTAATGATACTGCACAGATGGTCGGCCACGCGACTCTCAACATGCAGCTGTTTCAATATAAGCAGATAGCATATATAGAGACCGCATAAATTGAGCAGGAGTGCTATGAATCCCCACCATGTGAGCACAACATTGCTCGCCGACACTATTCCGAGGAAAAGCACTACAATCGCTGCGATATAAAGTATTGACTTGATTTTGGAAATATCATGTTTCCTCACATTCGACCTGTAGCCCGGCTCTCCTGAAGAGGCGTCAGGGTACCCCCGAAGTGCCACACCGTTCCAGTTTTTCAGGAAATCCGATAACGCGACAGTGTACTGCTTCTTTTCATCCTCACAGGTCACCATCCCGTCAGACACCGAAGTGACAATCACAAAACTGTCATTATACACCACTATGCAAGGTACGGGCATGGCAAGTTCCTCAGGATGCGCCGTATCGAAATGCCGTGCACGTGCAGGAATACCGTATTCCTGCAGCATCTCCACAATGCCAATCATCGACCGGCGATTGGGATTCTCTTCATACACCTTTCTCACGCCCGTGTCGGTATGAGGCACGTGAAGCGCGGAAAGATAGCGGCATAATATATTGCGCATACCCTACCCTCCTTTCAGTTGTCAGTCCTCACAGTCTTCAGGACGGCGAATATCACATGCTCCTTCCTCGGGGGCATCTTCGTCGGGCTTTCCTACAGTAATATTGCGGATATCGTCAAGAGATATTTCCTGCGGCTTTGGAGCCGAATCAGATGTTTTCATAAGCAGTAAATTTAGAGCCGTTACGACAATAAACGTTAATCGCAGGGCGGCCGCTTGTCGTATGATTTTGGCAGTGCGGTGAGGG
The DNA here is from genome assembly GCA_964651105.1 of uncultured Muribaculum sp. GTDB lineage: Bacteria > Bacteroidota > Bacteroidia > Bacteroidales > Muribaculaceae > Muribaculum. The sequence goes on from CAZYXN010000216.1 coordinate 1,912, forward strand.
ATTTATGGGGTTCCATAATGACCGAGCGGCACTGTCAAAAGCACTGTCAAGCGGTCGGGCCTATGCTTAATTGTCTTAGTGGCATATTAAATATCTTAGATTAATTATTAAATTAAGAGCTTCTCTATTATTGCATCTCATGGGTGCTTTTTCCCTTGTTCTTCAGTCACGATGGAGCCCCATCGTTCCTTCATCTCAAGTAAAGAAATCCCTCCACGATATGCAACCCTGCGGTCAACTTTTATTGTCGTACCGGCTCTTTCACTTATAACAAATCCGACATGGATGAGTTCAAGCCTCGTTTTTCCAGAATGTCAATGTACTCTTTGCCGTGTTTAGAAGCCTCTCCTGGCTTCTTTACGGGGCGCACACGGCGGCGCTGATTAGTAGGTGATGATAGGAATCGGATAGATTAC
>CAZYXN010000217.1:0-2310 GCA_964651105.1 uncultured Muribaculum sp.
GGTTCATCACGAAAAGTAGTGGAATGTCCATAAGGAAATCAGCCGCTGGCTGAAAGGGTGGCGGAGAAGGAAGCACTCAATGCCGCACAACACCTCCTTCTTTGCCGTCCTCTCTCAACGATGGCTTGGCCATCGTTGCTGTTTCGAGCTTCTCTTTCCACTACAAAACGTGAAGAACCTAGAAAAGGCGGAGCCTCCGAAGAAACTCTGCCTGCCTTGGGGCACAGTAACCGCTCAATAATTCCGCAATACAGAAAAGCCGTGGTTCCAAGCACTCACACCGCCGAGAACCACGACTTCATTTCTTCTGACCAGGGGATTATTGAGCGGGTACACAGCATAAAACATTTCGCTTAAGTGGTGAAAACTATGCTTTTCCCAGTTGTCGAAAATACACTACTTATCTCCACTCAACGTAGGCAGCAGCCATTCCTCACGCCTTTCATTATGCCTTCACGAACTTCAACTTCTGTGTTGCACTCAAAATCAACGGAATATCCGAATGCGGTAGAAGGGGCTTAGCGGTCATCGATCATTTGTGAATAACCCCGGATAAGACAACTCAATGAGACGAAATGCACATTCTGTAATATATTGAGAACCGGAAAAGTCAAGTGTGTAAATTTTTTCTTCAGTGATCGCTTTGATATCAGTATTTTTTAACCGATGCTTGATTTGTTCAATACTGTCGTCAGCATATGCCTTCCCGATATGATATAGCGAACCATCAGTATCGAAACAATAAGGCAGAATCAAGATGATGTCCGGATTCAGTTGCTTTAACATGTCTATATCGGAACAATATACACCATTGACTCCGGTCATTTCAGTTGTGATTGTAAAGAAAGAATTCGGTTCTCCATACAAAGCAACATTTATGTGTTCAGCCTCTGGAACAGTATCGACAATTCTATTTATCAAGTCTATTGAAGAGGTCATTTTATCCACCATGGAAATGGCTCTCTCATTCTCTTTGACAGTATCTCCAAGAAGCAAAATCAATTCAATGATATCATCAACATTTTGGGGCGTATCGACAAACAACAGCGATACATCTGAATTTGCGATTTCAGGAAATATTTCAGGAAAATCTATTTGTAACTCCGAAGAAAAAATGATTAGATCGGGATTCATAGACAGAATCTCCTCTTCATCAGTGCTTTGCCATATGTTGCCAGAACAAAACCGTGATACCGACATAGTGGGCCAATATGACTCACCTTCTTCAAAATATTCATGTCCTACATAGATGATTTGTTCCGGCTTCACTAATTCAAATAGTATCTCCTCTGCGAACCGAGGAAAGACAACAATTCGTTGTGGAAGCGAGTTAGAATGATCATCAATACATTCTGCAAAGGACATCTGTTGCGGTACAAATATGTAGCATAGCAGAAGCAGTAAGCAACACAACACGTACCCCATTATGCTGCTAAAGCGACTTTTCATTCTCAATGCTCCTTTCTGTGGATACTTTCTTCTATATCCTTTACAGGAGGAAATGTGAATTTGCCTCCTGTAAAGGACAATCTATGGTATTCAAGCAGACGATTTAATCGAGAATAACACCTTCATGCCATCCATAGTAGAACCAATCGTTATCAGTGTAGGGATGCAGATGTCCTCTCTTGCGCTTGGTGTCAAAAGAATACACAGCTGGTTCAGGACCATCTCCAAAGTCATAGAGTCCATAATATACTCCACCATGACTAACAAAACGCTCTTTATCCTGATGCTCGCCCAAGATCATTCCAGGTACTAACCCCGCAGTTCCTCCGATATCAGTGATCTCTCCCCAAAAGACCATGTTATTTTCAAACATTGACGTCATTCCAGCGTAATACTCTTTATGCGAATGACGACCCTTTTTCCCCAATATACCAGCTCTGATGAACATTGCACAACCAGTATCTTTCTCGGAACTGACATCTTTTTTCTTATCCACTAAATACTGCAAATTGCTTATTAAAGTAGATACCGTTACAGTTGGTTTCTTAGGGTCGGGGGTTTCCTTCATTTGCTGCGTATGAAGAACAATCGAAACGGTATTGCGAATGCGAGTAATTAGCATGTTCATAATAGAAGTGGTGCTGGTACAACCATTTTCATCTGCCCTATTAATAGGCGAATTAGTTGCATACGCCATCGCATTACTTTGCTGCACTGTTCCAACAAATGCAAGGAAAATGTCCGCATTGACAAACCTGCACCAGTTCGGATTGTAATACCTGCTTCTGAGGTAGTACAGCCCCGTCTCCTCATCGTACACATACCCGCGATACCTAAACGGGTTCAGCGTACCCAATGTAG
>CAZYXN010000218.1:0-2292 GCA_964651105.1 uncultured Muribaculum sp.
GATTCATTGAAAAACGTCGGGGCATAGAAATCGGAATTTATATTTGCCACTACAATATTAATCTGCTTCCAATCGAAATCGTCAGGAAGCAGATCCTGGAAATATCGGCATTTCGCAAGATCAAAAAATTTGAAATAGGTAGTGTTGTTTATATGCCCCAATATATCCATGTCGTTAAACCGCAACTGGATAGGCAAATTATGCCGGAACTCAAATTCAGGTTCCGGCACTTTATGAGAATTAGAGGAATTTGTCACCATAAGTTATCTTGACATCGTTAACATATTGTTTTATATGCTGTTCATCCGCTTTCGGGCATACGAGCAACACATCGCCGGCATCAGCTATGATGTAATCATTAAGCCCTTTTACCACCACAAGCTTATCGCTTGCCACCGCAAATATGTTGCCTTTCGACTCATAGGCCATAACCCGGCAATTCTGAGTCACATTGTTGTCGGCGTTTTTAGGAGAATTGTCATACAAAGCGCTCCAGGTGCCAAGGTCATTCCATCCGAAATTGACACACTCGACATACACGTTAGAAGCCCGCTCCATCACGGCATAATCGATAGAGATATTGACGCATCCGGGAAACTCTCGGTCAATGAACGCGCGCTCTTCAGCGGTTCCGAAACATTCCACTCCTTTGTCAAATGTATTGGTCAAATCGGGGGCATAGTCATGCAACGCTTTAATAATAGAATCAGCGCTCCACAGGAATATTCCTGAATTCCAGAAGAATTCGCCGCTCTCGAAAAAGACTTTCGCCAACTGGAGATCAGGCTTTTCCGTGAAAGTCTTAACTTTCAAAATATTGCCGTCTTCGGGATTTCCCACCTGAATATAACCATATCCTGTCTCGGGACGCGAAGGTTTTATTCCAAGCGTCAATAAAGCATCGTGACTCTCAACAAAATTAAATCCGGCTTCGATAGCTTTCTCAAATTCCTTCTCACGGGTAATCAAATGGTCGCTCGGAGTCACAATCATAGAGGCATGTGGGTCAATGGCCTTTATATGGTATGCCGCCCATGCGATACACGGAGCCGTATTTCTGCGGGCAGGCTCAAGAAGAATCTGACTGTCGGCAAGCTCAGGCAACTGCTCTCTAACCAACGGAGCATAATGCTCATTGGTAACTATTATAACATTTTCTTTCGGCACAAGCGGCAGAATACGGTCATAACTCATCTGAAGCAATGACCGCCCTGTTCCGAAAAAATCAATGAACTGCTTCGGCTTCTCTGTACGGCTGTAAGGCCAGAACCGACTACCAATTCCGCCACACATTATAACGCAAAAGCGGTGTTGATTTTCCATAATCTATACAAATTTTGGTTGGTTTCGCTAAGTTATAATTTTTACTCCACATCAGCAAATAGCCGGACGATTACTTCACGCATGCATACATCCAGGCAATCTCCTGCCGCCATATTTCCATGTCGGGCGTTTCCAGAATCAACGGAATCCCGTCCATGCGCGGATCATTCATCAGCATTTCAAAAAGCCCCTCACCGATGGCTCCTTTTCCAAGACTTTCATGTCGGTCAACATGAGAAGACAAACCTTTTTTGCTGTCGTTTATATGCATACCGCTAAGATATTGAAATCCGATGACACGTCCGAAGTCATTCCACGCCCGGGCATAACCTTCGGGAGTCGCAAGGTCATATCCGGCCGCATAGGCATGACAGGTATCGATGCAGACACCCACTCTGGATTTATCCTCCACACGATTAATAATACGCGCTATCTGCTCGAAGCGGAACCCCAGATTGGAACCCTGTCCGGCAGTATTCTCGATCACGGCCTTCACTCCTTCAGTTTTATCGAGCGCGTCATTGATTGAATCGGCAATCAGGTCAAGACATGCGTCGGTCTCGATAGAATTAAGATGGCTGCCCGGATGAAAATTCAACATTACAAGCCCAAGCTGCATACATCGGCGCATTTCATCGAGAAACGCTTCACGCGACATTGAAAGCTTTTCGGGGTCAGGAGAGCCAAGATTAATAAGATAGCTGTCATGGGGCAGAATCTGCTCCGGCGAGAAATCATATCTCGCGCAATTCTCCTTGAAAGCCTCGGCTTCCTTCTGTGAAATGGCTTTGCTTTTCCACCGCGACGGATTGCGAGTGAAAAGAGCAAAAGCTTTCGCCCCTATATTATATGCGTTGACCGGGGCATTGCTGACACCCCCTTCTACTGATACATGCGCTCCTACGTATTTCATGTCTTTACTTTATTGAAATTAAGGCTTGCATTAAATAAACGTCTTAAATTAGTATA
>CAZYXN010000219.1:0-2292 GCA_964651105.1 uncultured Muribaculum sp.
TCAAAATGAGATAAAATGTACCTTTGATTTCAATTATATTACCAAATTCGGATTTATAGAAGTTCTTTATGATAGGTATTGGTATTTTACCGTATAATTTGATATGATTTTTATATGTGTATCTCTTCAATAGGACTTCTTTCCCATCATAAAGAAAAGATTTTATCCGTCCGAACCTCTTTTGAACATCTATTTTATAGATGGTATACATTTCAGGATAGCTAGCTGTTGAACCCCATGCGATCTGAAAGTTCGTTCCCATAAATATTGAGAATGAACATGGCAATATAAATCCATGATACTCACTGTTTTCACAATCTTCTATACTCAAATGAACTTCATAATAAGAAAATATGCCCTCAAGCATTTGATGTGGGCTGACTGCAATTAAAGAACTTTTGCTTGCGCTTTTGTTCACCCCGATTGCTATCGCATTTGATCCCTCCTTATGAGGTAATCTACGGCTTTGTTTTTTATTTAAATAAGAATACGGTTTGTCTATTTGAATGCCTATCACCTCCATTAGATGCTGAACCTGAAGCAGATCAACAGAATTAACAGGAAATATGGAAGGGTCCAAGACATTTTCTTCGTGTTCTTTGGCATACAGGTTTATTCCACTACAATATGAATCTGCAAGAGACTTGTATTCATCAGAGATAGTTGGAAGCAAGTCGAGTGTTTTACTTTGGATGTCGAAAAAGAATGAAAGAAAATCAAGATAAGGACCATCCCAATCATCGAAGTGCCCAGATTTAAACTTTATGGCTAAAAACCACAATTGCAAAGTATAAAAATCATCCTCACTATGAACGTATGCTATGGCTTTGGCTGCATCAAAACTTGTTGTAGCCATTATATGTGGTATACCATAATCATCCCGATATATTTTTGCCATAATTTTCTGATTTTATCATTTAACTATGAAGTGTCTCAACTTATGTTAACATAGTCTGACGCATGGTGAATCCCATAAGCAAGTGCAAAATTATATAATTATTTTGTATGGGACGATTTCTTAAGTATTTCATTTTTATTGGCCTATATTTTTCGCCGATATTATTAGTAATTCTTACGCCAATGCACATACACATCCCGTATCGAAATCTCATGATTGAGATATGCCCGACTGATTTCAGTGGGAAGCGTATAAGCCGGATAATCGGCAACTTTAAAATGCCAATAGATACCTCGGTTGTCGGGATAAATCCGGCAGTTATGCCGCTCGCAGAAAAGACGTTCACCTTCGGCGGTATAAAGGTAATAGTTGGTCGCCGCTTTTTGCAATTCAGTATTCTTCTCTTGAAGTTCACGTACTTTTGCGGCAAGCTGCTCCCGCTGTTTCTGTTCGGATTCGTAGGCAGACAAATCCATTTCACGCCATGTGCCAGTCTTGAAATATTCGTTGGTGCGGCTGATGTATTCTCGAATGGCATCCATTATAAAAGGCAAGCCGTGGATGTTGGCCAGTCGTGCAATCTGGTTGAGATTGACTTGCATCTTATAGCTGATGTTGGCTGTGCGTTTCATGCGTTCACTCTCTTCAATCGTAAGTGCAGCCGACAATTCTTTGCCTAAAGCTGCCTCGCGGATGAATGCAGCTACAGATAGTCGGGCTGCATTGGCTTTATTCTCGATTGCTATATATTCAGCCTCGCTGAATTGTATTTCCTTTCGCTTGGTGCGCTTATTTTCATGCTTGGTTTTCATCTTCTGCGACCTCCTTTCCGCTGTTTGTTTTTGTCTTTATCACGGTCAAGCGTGTTATCGCTGCTGCCGCTGCCTGTGCCTATTCGGGCAACTTTCGGTTGGATGATTAGCTCGGCCATACCTTCCATTAAATTACCTCCGATAGCTGTTGTCCCCACCGTGTCATTATTATTTGCAGAGGTATCAGCATTGGTATCTTCATTAAATGTAAGATTGTTATTCCATTCTGTATAGTTCAGTTGCCCGTTATTATGATTTTCTGCTGTCAGATTCCTATTTTTAGCCAAAAGCGTTTTATCTTTTTCCTGCATCCTTTTTCTATGGTTGGCTGGTGTCAGTCCCCATTGTTCAGTTACAGAAATGGATGCTTCCTTTGCCGCCTTTCCAATGTTGGCAAGATTGGCACGTGTGCCATCATCCAACACTACGTTTGCTAGAAAATGGAAGTGCGGATTCTTATCATCCTTGTCGTGATGACGACCGATGATAAACTGGTCAAAGCAATAGCCGTGCCTTTCCATATGCCTTATCCAATCCCCTATTATCTCTTCTGCATGGATTTCGAGAGTGGCCGTATCATTG
>CAZYXN010000220.1:0-2283 GCA_964651105.1 uncultured Muribaculum sp.
TCAAATTTTTCTATTGATAATCAAGTGGTTGGATACTTTTGCATGATCGACTAATCTAATTGAGGAAGAAGTCAGCAACGTATGCTGCATGGACTGCTTTCAACAGATGGAGGAGGACTATCATGACAACAACTGATTTTGCAAAACGTTTGATTACCATGGTTGCCGAGGAACATATCGACGATTTAATTGATCTTTCATCCGGGGTATCCCGTCCTCTTCAAATGGAAATTGCGAAACACATTCAGCAAGTCGCTCAAGAGGAGATTTTAGCAAAATTGGAGGTACGTGATGATAGCTTATGAAGATATTTTCGAATACTGCCACGATTATGACAGTTCACGCCCCATTGATATGAATCTTTTCATTGATAATATTGAGGTCTGTAATTTTATGGAAGCGATGTTGCGTTTTTTGCCGATTCCGGCAAGAGCGAAATGCAAAACGACTGATCAGGCAGTCAAATATTTGAACATATTCATTGCCAATTTTGCAAAGAGCTACTTGGATAGGGAATGTGTTGCCATACCCCGTTCAAGCCGCTTCCTCAATGGAGAAACTCCATTTTGCCAAGAAAAGCTCTCGAAAGGAACATTTATCACTGTTTTGGAATTTTTGAAGCATTTAGGCTTGATTCAAGAACATATGGGTCATTATGACCAGGAAACGCAATCAGGACAAATTAGTCGCTATTGGGCAACGCCGCAACTTTATGCTCATTTTGCAACTGTAAGAAACACTGATCTATATTACCGCAGAAATATCCCTCCGGTGATACTTCATCGTTCAGCAAGACAAGAGGTAAGTTTTGTTGAAAACAGAATTTCTAAGTTTTTTGCCGAAAAAATTTGTATACTAAATACTCTTTATAACTCAAATATATTTAAATATAACAATAATATTCAATATAAAGTTATAAATCCACACTACTTATACCTTAATAATATCAATCATTATAATATAAGACAACCATCTATACTGGGGAGAAATAAAGAATCAAGCAATGAATTGCTTTATCCTAACATAGCTGCCATTTTTTCCAGAAATAGTTTCGATTGTGGAGGACGCTTATATTCAATTACCAATAGAGGAATAGGATGGCAAAGTTTATCACAAGAGCAGAGGAAAACGATAACAATTAATGATGAATCAACAGTTGAATTGGATTTTAAATCCCTACACGCTTCAATGTTATATGCAATCAGAGGAATACAAATACACGATGATCCATATTTAATTTCGACAATAGAGCTTCGACCGATTTATAAAACGCTACTATTGCGACTACTTAATGCCAAGAGTATCAGGGAGACTATTTTCTCGATGCATAAGACAGTGAGAGAACTCAAGCAGAAACCGTTAATATCCTCAAAATATTTGAAATTCTTGAACTGCACCAATCAGCATAATCAAAATTGGATGGCATATATCGATGAACTCATGGAACGTCATCGAGCAATTCGCAGATTCTTTGGCTCTGATTGCGGCATATATCTCCAACGCCTTGACGCAGAAATGATGCTCAATATCCTCTCAGTATTGGCTCAGGAAGGCATCCCGGCACTTCCCATCCATGATTCTGTGATTGTAGCAAGAAACCATCAGAAGAGAACAATTGAGGTCATGCAGGAAGTATATCGTCGCTACATGGGATTCGATTGTGTGGTAGAAGCGAAATGATTCAACAAGAAGTGTCGCCAATTGGCGACACAATTAATTCTCAGAACATAATTTTACTCAGATTAAGCCTCAATCCATGGAAAATCTATTATAATATATAGAGTTTTAGGAGGAAATGCTCTCAAGATTTTTCCTTTAACTCTATAATTTTTTCTGCAAGAACCAACGACTAAGAAAGCGGATCATAAAAAATTTATTGTGGGAAAGTTCCATTCCCAAAAACTGTAACCCGTGGGTTACAATAATTATACTCAATGTACATATTTTTTTATATTTTTTCTCATATGATGGCGAATGAACGCCAGTGGGAGAGAAAAATGATAAAGAATGCGAATGGTTATTTATTGAGTGCGGCTGAAGCAGCTAAACGTTTGGGGGTTGCCAGACAAACCCTACGCCGCTGGAATTTACCGACAATCCGCATCGGGAAAAAAATGTACTATGAGGAAAACCTCATTGAAAAAATTTTAGCGGAGGGCAAATAAATGGAAAATGCAGCAACAATGGATACCTTGCTCTGTGGAATCGGATTACAGCTCCAAGGATTATTGGACGCTGGGTATAACGAACAGTTTGAACGCATAATCTATAATGCAAGCTCAG
>CAZYXN010000221.1:0-2269 GCA_964651105.1 uncultured Muribaculum sp.
ATATGTCCCGATGGAATATATTATATATATGCGCAGGATTCCATGACACAGGTATCCATTCCTGTATATATTCCTACGACAAAAAACGATGCAAAATTCACATTGTCGATAAATAGGTATAAACCATCGACATCTATGACCGACAATGCTAATAAAGCCCTTGCCGCTTATTGTGGAAGCGTTATTGACAAAACAATAAAATTAAGTCATCTGGATAGTTTGTCAGACACACAAATCAAAAATATAATCAATGGAATTTATGGAGAAACTGATTCCATTATCAATGCATATTCGCCAATGCCTGAATCCGTTGCGGATTTCATAAAGATATTTGGATACGCGTCAACATCTGATGCAACAAATATCGTAAACTGGCTGAGCGCAAGAAGCGGCCGTACAATCACAATAATTCCCGACTCTATTCTGCCGGATGCGAAAACCATACTTGACACCCCTATGGCTGCTTATTTTCCATCAACCGGCAATGCGATAATGGCAAGCTTGCCCGGCAAAACTATGGAAGAACGGCTTACAGCACTATACGACAATTACACGACTCCGGAACTTAAAAACAAGGTAGCCGAAATGATTCTCGGAACATTCATCTCCAATTTTGACTACACTGATTTCGACAACGGGGAAGCGAGACTAATGGCAGTGACTGAAAAATATTCGCTCCCTGACAAATTCCTCACGTCTTTCCATGCCCGACAGGCCACAATCACCGGAAAAGATTTTCCTGATACCAAACTTGTAGACCGTGATGGCAACGACGTAAATTTCTCCCGTTTCAAGGGCAAATATGTTTTTGTCGACCTATGGGCTTCATGGTGCGGTCCCTGTTGTCGGGAAGTGCCATCCCTGCAAGCCCTCGAAAAAGAGATGAAAGACTCAAACGTAGAGTTCGTGTCAATCTCAATTGATTCAGAAAAAGAACCGTGGTTACAAAAGATGGAACAGCTAAACATGCATGGCAACCAATTTTGGAACAGCGATGCTGAATTACCAAATAAATTAAACGTGCGGAGTATCCCACACTTTCTTATATATGACCCCGACGGAAAGCTATACCAATACAACGCCCCTCGTCCGAGCAGCGAAAATATAAGAGAAGTGCTAAACTCGCTTAAATAACTATTCTATATTGACAAAATAGCGCGAGCCGCCAAACTAATGACGGCTCGCGCTATATTTTTCATCTTCCAACAGGTTTATCTGATATTAAGCATTTTGTGCATTTGCAAAGAGAGTCTCCATTTAGGATTACGTTTAACATAGCTTATCGCGTCTTCGACAATCTCTGTGTTTCGGACAGGATCACCGGTGTCACAAGGCTGCAAACTATAAATTTTAGCCTTTATCCCTTCATACTTGTCCATATCCATAGACTCAGGTCGGATGAATACCACTTTCAGCTCATCAACCTCCTCATAATCAACCGGGGCAGCCTTTGGCGAACAAGTAATCCAGTCTATATTATCAGGCAACCTCTTGGTGCCATTAGTCTCCGCCTGCACAAAATACCCATGCCGATGAAGAGCGTCGATAAATTCTCCCGTAACTTGCAGCGAGGGCTCTCCTCCGGTTATAATCGCGTGCTTGGCTGGATAACCAGAAATTTCGTCAATTATCTTTTCTATTGTGAGCTCACGATAATGCTGATGCTCGGTATCACAGAAAGGACAATTCAGATTGCAACCGGAAAACCGTATAAATACGGCAGGGGTGCCGGTAAAATACCCTTCACCTTGGACTGAATAGAATATTTCGTTTATCCTCATGACTAATTCTCGTCATCTTTGATATATGTGACCATATTGGCACGGCTCTCCTCCACATCCACGCGAAAACATCCGGGAATCTGGTCGCATATCCATTTGGCGATATTTTCCGCCGTTGGGTTAAACGGAAACAATTCATTGAAATTACCGTAATCCAAACGCGAATGAATCAAGTCCTTTATATGCTTGAAATCTATAACCATACCTTCCGCATTCAGAGTCTTGGACTTGCAGTGCACGATAACAATCCAATTATGCCCGTGCATGTTCCGACATTTACTTTCATAAGGGAGATTGAGTTTATGGCACCCGGCAATCTCCATCTGTTTGGTCACGATATACATAACTTGCAGTGGTTTACCTTATCATTAGTAGATATAAAAAAGCCGAACTTAAGAGTCCGGCTTTTCATCGAGCGGAAGACGAGGCTCAAACTCGCGACCCTCAGCTTGGAAGGCTGATGCTCTATCAACTGAGCTACTTCCGCA
>CAZYXN010000222.1:0-2239 GCA_964651105.1 uncultured Muribaculum sp.
GTATCAAGGTGCCGGAGAGCAAGCGGGAGTTCCTCACCGTTGACGAGATAAAGACCCTTATAGCGACGGAGTGTCCGAGGGAGGATGTGAAGCGTGCCTACCTTTTCGCTTGCTATTGCGGCTTGAGGCTGAGTGACATTTACGCACTCCGCTGGCGTGATTTATCCAAAGACGGGGAACAGTGGCGTGCGTCTGTCGTGATGAAGAAAACCACGACCCCGATATTCCTTCCCCTTTCCTCACAGGCGATGAAATGGATTCCTGAACGTGGCGATGCACCGGATGACGGAAAGGTATTCGACGGTCTGATTGCCGAGCCTAATATTAATAAGGTGCTGGCAAAGTGGGTGAAAGCGGCTGGCATCACCAAGAAAATCACCTACCATACCAGCAGGCACTCCTTCGCAACGATGATGCTGACACTGGGTGCAGACCTTTATACAACCAGCAAGCTGCTCGGACATTCCAACGTGAAGACAACACAGATATACGCAAAAATTGTTGACAGCAAGAAAGTCGAAGCCGTAAATCTTGTTGATGGCGTGTTTGACTGATGCCGAAATCTGACTTTTTCGCACCTGTTCCAGCCCGTTTTAGTCAAAACTCGGCACATACTTCCCTGTTGAACATATAAACTGAACTTATCTCACCTTAAAAGTTGGATAAGTTCAGATACTAAGCCTTTCTCCATTCAAAAAACGGAGTTTTATGTCTTAAATCTGAATTTATCGATAAATATTAGATACATAAGTTCAATTATGTGGCTAAATATTTGGCTGGGCAATTAAATTTGCGTACCTTTGCACCAAAATTGGAAACATGGACAAACTTATTGGTCGTGACAAGGAATGTGCTGAACTGGAAAGATGTCTCAACTCCGACAGGTCGGAGCTGGTGATTGTCTATGGCAGACGGCGTATCGGTAAAACCTTCTTGATAGAAGAGTTCTTCAATCAGGAATTTGATTTTAAGTATGTCGGTGCCCATGGCATGACAACCCGCAGGCAACTGAACAACTTTCAGAGTGTCCTCAACAGTTATTCCAAGAAGAAAGTATCACATTTAAGAAACTGGGATGAAGCCTTCCATGCACTTGAAGAATACTTGTCTTCATTGCCCTCAGACCGTAAGCGGATAGTGTTCATTGACGAAATGCCTTGGATGGATTCCGGTAAATCCATATTTGTTTCCGCCCTTGAGAATTTCTGGAACGGCTGGGCCATGTCACAGCGGAACATAATGCTTGTGGCCACAGGGTCGGCAACCTCATGGATGAAAGATAAGATAGTCGCGAATAAGGGCGGCCTTCATGCCAGGATTACCTGTAACCTGCATCTGTCTCCGTTTTCTCTGAACGAGACCGAGCGTTATCTTGCGGAACGCGGCATTGAATGGGACAGATATCAACTGACCCAGACCTATATGGTTCTTGGCGGTATCCCATTTTATTACAGCCTCCTTGAGCCGGAATTGAGTTTCTCTCAAAATATGGACAGGCTGTTCTTCAACGAGGGTGCGCTTTTGAAACTGGAATTTGACGAGCTGTATAACGCACTCTTTGACAATGCTGAATTATACACTTCAATCGTCCAGTTACTCAGTGAGCATGAATCCGGAATGACATACAAGGATATATTCTCGTCATTGTCATCAAAAAGCAGCAATATATCCAAAGCAATCAAGAATCTTGAAAGTTCCGACATGATTGAGAAATGGCTTCAATACGGCAATAAACGCCGTGACGCAGTTTACAGGCTGACGGATTTCTTCTCGCTGTTCTATTTCAAGTTCCTTGCAAACAATCTTTCCCACGATAACGAATGGTGGAGCAACCACCTCAACTCCGGAATCATCTTTGATTGGATGGGGAACAGTTTTGAACTGGTTTGCATGAGGCATCATAAGCAAATCAAATCCTCTTTGGGTATAAGAGGCATGGCTACATCCCTGTCCACATGGCAAGTCAAGCCGGATAAGAAAACAGAAACGCCGGGTGGACAAATAGACATGATCATCGAACGAGCCGACAGGATAATACATCTTTGTGAGATGAAATTCAGTACAGACGCTTACCGTATCAAACCTGAATACGAGCATCGCTTGCGCGAACGTTCCGGTCTGTTTAAGGAACTAACCAGAACAAACAAGACCGTGGTGCATACTTTTATTACGACTTATGGCGTAGCCAATGCTAAAAACAAAAGTATAGTCCACAGCGAGGTGACGATGGATGACCTTT
>CAZYXN010000223.1:0-2222 GCA_964651105.1 uncultured Muribaculum sp.
CCATCAGTCAGGTTTCATACGAATTGGGCTTCCAATATCCTCAGCATTTTACCAGATTATTCAAAAAAGTAGTGGGGCTAACACCGAATGAATACCGTACAAAGATGATTATATAATGAACTATAAATGAAGACCGGGTCGGTCGGTATAAATATATACACACTTTGACTGACTGACCTTGATAGTCCACCCGCAAAATTTTGGTTAGTCACTCTAAATATATACACCCTCCGACCGACAGACCTGTTTTTTTTACCCAAATACGCCGTCGAACAATGAGACGGCCTCGTCTTTCTTAGTATTGATAATCCGGGCATAACGCTGGGTGTGCCGGATGGTGGTATGGCCGAGCAGCTGGCTGGTGGTGTAAATATCTATTCCTGCTGTAAGACAGAGTGTTGCGTAGCTGTGCCTCCCGGCGTGAAAAGTGATGTCTTTGGTGATTCCCGCTTTCTTCATCCATGTATCGAGGGTCTGCCCGTAATACCTTGTCAGCCGGGGAAACACCTTGTCCTCCGCCGTGGCATCCACCGGTTTTTCCGGCAGCCATTTCCGGGCATTCATATTCAATGGCAGGAACAGCTCGACACCGGTCTTGTACTGGATTATCTCAACCTGCCAGTGGGTAGAGGTTTTCACTATGTCTTTCCAACGGAGGTTCATAATGTCATAGATACGGAGTCCGCTGAAGCAGGAGAACAGGAACGCCCCCTTGATGTCCTCCCTGTGGCAGGGAGTGGCAATAAGCCGCTTTATCTCCTCTACTGTAAGATACTCGCGCTTGTGTTCCTTGATGGACAGAGAGGCCTTGGTTATTCCCTTGAACGGGCTTTTGGGTATCACGCTTTCACGTACAGCATGGTTCAGCGCGGCTCTGACATAGCATAGATACAGGAATACGGTGCTTTTTGTAATTTTCTTCTTGTCTGTGTTGAGTGCGTTGCGACTGACGAGGTGCTCCATGAACCCCACCAGAAATTCCTTGTCCACATCGGCAAGCGTAGTCTCGGAATCGTAATCCGTGACCTCCTTTACGGTTCGGTCTATCCACCTTTTCGAGGATTCCGCACAGTTTTTCTTCGCATTCTCGGCATAGATGCTCATCCATGCGCAAAACGGCATCCTGGCTTTGTGCGATTTGTCCTTTATGCCGGCAATACGATTGGTAAGGTCAAGTATCATTTCCTCCTTGACGGCATTCGCCTGTGCCAGCGTATTGGCATTCATTATTTTTGACGGCGTGTCGGTCTCCGGCACGAGGTACAGCTTGAGGAACTTATATGTCCGTTTGCCGTTATGGTATATGTCAAGGTATAATGAGTGGTTGCCGTTTTTCAGCACCTGTTCACGGAGCCTTATCGGCTCCTTCATCACTACCTGCTTCTTCTGTCTGCCCATATAACTTTAATCAAATAGTCTGTCAATCAAATAAACTGCATCCACCTTCTTTTTGTCCACAATTTTTGCATATACCTGGGTCGTTTCCACATCCGAGTGCCCGAGCAACTGGCTTGTGGTATAGAGATCCGCACCCATTGTCAACGACATCGTCGCAAAGGCGTGGCGACTCACGTGATAGGACACCCGCTTTGTTATTCCGGCTTTTGCAGTCCAAGTTTTCAGGACATGGTCACAATCGCTCACCGTGGGAACGTCAAAAACGGCATCTTCAGGATTGCCCTTCACATCTGGCATGAACTTCTGCGCCTGTAGGCTCAAAGGCAGGTAAATCACTTTCCCGGTCTTTTGCTGACGCAGCTCGATATGCTTTTTCCCATTCTCCTCAATCACGTCCTTCCAACGCAATCCTTTGACATCACTGTATCGTAATCCACAAAAACAGGAAAACAGAAATGCTGTCTTCACCCTTGGGCTTTTACATGGAGTATTGATAAGTGTCTGCACTTCTTCAATGGTCAGATACTCACGCTTTGTACGTTCCCCCTGTATGGATGCCCAGTCAAATGACAGCAGAGGGTTCTCGGCAAGAATTTCCAGATCCACCGCATAATTGAGAGCGGCACGAATATATCCGCAGTAGCCGGATATGGTCTTCTTCGCCAACGGCCTTTTGGTTACTTTTGTCTTGCGTGTCCCCAGATAATCTATAAATCCCTGAAGAAAATCCTTATCAACTTCATACAGCCTTATCCGAGGATTGTAAGCCTTAACCTGTTGGTTGAATTAAATTAGTGAATATTTTATCTGTCCAATCGGACGAT
>CAZYXN010000224.1:0-2217 GCA_964651105.1 uncultured Muribaculum sp.
ATTTTATCACCTGACCATAGAGCGGCTGTCCGCTAAAATGACTATTTTTGCGCATCGGTTGTCTTTGATTTTTGGCGAAACCAAAGTAACCGAAAAGGACTGACTCCTGCAAATGGAATCAGTCATAATTTTATCTCGTTTCAAAAAGTTTTATCGGACAGCAATAAATATTAATACATAAACGCTATGGCTTGTTCCAATTATCATTTGCGCTTCTCGCTCTTGTCGGGGAAGAATTCAAGGCAGATGTATTTGAGAAACACCAACGCAAAGAATACCACAGGAGCCCATGGCAGAATATATCTCAACACTATTTTTGAGAGCAACAGTACAATTGCAGCCAACAAACCGCCAAAGAACATGTAGGGGATTAGTGAACCCATAAAATCAGCCATAAAAGCGCCTGCATCGACCACCGATGCTCTTTTCGTTACTTCTCCTGTGCTTGTCTTTATGGTAAGTTCTTCGCGTTTGGCTCCGGTAAATGCCGTGTAAAAAATATAGAACGGGTATGTGATAATCTTGCCAATCCAATTGCCCAATGACCTTTTGGTGTCAGCCCGATGCTGTGCTTTGCTTTTTCTGTCGGCATCCAGCTCGTCAAGGTGTTCGGCATATTCTTTGGAATCCATCGGTATCCACGCAATCAGCACATACGCTACAATGCTTGCAATCAGTTTGTGTAGTTCGTATGGAACTTCCACATTGAAATATATCGGGAAGAGCCATGTGACGGCGACGGCCACAGCAAATCCCCCCACTATCCATGACTGACCCAAGAAGACAAATGCTGCGATGTGTTTTCGCCTGAATCGCATTGCCAGCACAACAATTGCCATGACGATGTAACAGATTATCCACAACTTATTCCGCTCCCCCGCCTTGCTGTACTCATCTCTCATTGAACCGGCATCGTCAATTTCACCGAACTCAAGATAGTACCGGAATGGAAGTCCCGAAAGTTCCTTCACTTCATCCTTGAATACCTCCCGGTTGAAAAACATGATGTCGCACAGCACCACACTGTCGGCCGGATTTATCACCGCCCGGTCGTATCTTACACCTCGGGGAAGGTTATAGTTGGTAATATAGTGCCGGTCTACATAGTCAAGCCTGAAAGTGCCCGGAGTATATATTATGGTTGTGTAACCGTCAGCATCAGGAGCCGGCAGTGGATTGACCCACCAACGGTATTCACTGCTGTCCTTCTTGACGCCGTAAATCCGGATAGAATCATTGCTGATGACAAAAGGAATCACCGGCTCTATACCGGCTTTCGGACCCGTCAGCGTGATGGGTGCATAATCTTTCAAGCCTTTAGGGAGGCACATTCTCAACACAAGCGAAAAGCCCTCATGGTAGCCGAAAGTGTCCTCGTTAAAGAACGGCACCTTCATATCGGTTGTAACAGGATCTGTCAGCAGCAAACCCTCGTCGGTAAATTTCGGAGACGAGATTCTGGAGAGAGACCGACCGGACGCATTACAACGCATAAGGCTGTGCGTACCCGTTGAATCCGTCAGGTTGCCGTCCAGACGAAGCTTAAGAATAGCCTCTCTCATATTCGGGAGCGGTCGCCTCTGTTCGGCAATCATACAAAAAGATATGTTCAGAAACAGTAAGACTGCCACCAAACACTTCAGCGCAGACATCAATCTCCTCTCTGTTATAACCGGCAATTCGGAAAGAATCTTCCTGAAACAAACTGTTGTGGACAGAATATCGGGAAAAAAAAGCCCCTTACAGATGATTTTGAGACTGTATATTTTCATAAGTTTAATATTTTGGTTAAAGTTAGGTATTTTCTCCAACATCTGACGTTTTTATGTTCTTAAACATAAAAAACGGAAGCCGGAGCTGTTTTCCTGAAACTTTGCCCTAAATATTGGCGATAGGAGTTGAACAATGGTTTAACTGGCTGATATTCTTTCCGGTTGACATTCATGTACTCGTTCCCGCTTTCGATAGATTGTGTTCAGCGAGGGTATCATTTGCGTTTGCTTCCTTATTCGCTTATAGACGACCATGCCCCTCGTGAACTTTCATCACAGATGTATGAGATACCCGTCATATAAATAATGATTGGAAAGCTATATAAGCAGATATTGCTGCTTGATACTCATTCTCGTTGCAGGAGTCGTTATCGCTTGAATATTAGGTATTAAGAATTATTGCTGTCCGATAAAACTTTTTAGTGCAAGAAAAAATAGGGTCGAT
>CAZYXN010000225.1:0-2140 GCA_964651105.1 uncultured Muribaculum sp.
GGAACACCGAGAACTTTCAGAAAATCTCCAAGACAAGCATCCACTTCGTTATAGCAGCCTCTGAGATTTTCTGTCTTTCCTCCGTGTTCTTTATCGCCGTTGCCTGATATGGAATTTTACGACTGCCCGGCCACTTGCCGCTTGGTTCAGCAGTCCACGGGCCGAGACTTGTCTGTTCCATTTTTCAGTGTTTTATTGTTTTTTCAGATAAATCATGTCTCGCAATGTTACACCTTCCTTAATAATCGGAGCGGGGTAATTATCCGTGAAGAAATTTGGAATACGATGAGAATAGGAATAACCACAGGATTTATAGAACCTCAATGTTGAGGGTGTTTCTCCGGTTCCAAGAATGATCTTTTTATTTGAATATTGTGATTCGACATATTCAAGCATCCGGCGACCGTATCCATGCCGTCTGTATTCAGCATCAACGGCAAGATTTTTTATTTCAACAGTATCAGAATCAAGATTGACGGTTACGCAAACGGCTATCGGCTTACCATTAAATAAGCCGACATAAAGAATTCCCGAATAAAGATAACGGTCAATCATCGTTTCTGATTCGTCTCCAATCAAAAGTAGAGAAAGATACTGTTTCTTATCATTATCAATCTCGATAATCGTAAAGTGGTCTGTTTCCATATTGCAAAATTAGTGATTTTTCACGGGGATTTCGGTACCAATATGCTGTCATTCATTTTCACCCTCTCGGAGTCTTAGCTCCACTTACGCGATACTATCAACTCAGGAAGCTTGCTTGCTCGTAATTGAAAACATGCGGAGCAGGGCTATTCTTTGCCTTTTGGCTGAAAAATCTCCAGACCTGCGGCTCGTATTTTTCCACCAAAGGGCGAACAGCCCTTCTTTGCCTCCGCACGCGGCCATGTCAACGAGCAAGCAAAACTTCGATAGTCGATAGACGCATAAAAAAAATGTCGCACGATGAAAACGAACAACAACATATCAAACAGACGAGGCAGAGCATCCATCTCCAGTCTCAACCGCATAAAAGGGGTTCTCCTTTGGGCGGTGGGAATAATCGGGGCAATACTCGGATTGGTGTTGTGGATGTTTCTCCGACCGATATTCCGAGGCGTAGGCTGGATAATAAGTCTTATCACCTCACTACTGATACTCTATTGGTTACTTACCCTTTAACAATATACTGATATGGCTACAATGAAATCAAACAACGCTGCAATCGCAGCAATGCAGCAGATGCTCCAGGAGCGTTGCATCGCAGAACCTATGTTTGCTATCAAAATGGCAAACCCATTAAAGAGCATGGAAGGTGCCGTGAACTATCTGTGTGCGACTATCCAAAAGAGCGGGATGTGTTGTGTAGAGAGGCTACTGTGATGAACATATTGATCCACTACTTCGACGAGAACGAGGTTGAGGTCTGCGGTAAGGTCAACTGCGACATCGTGGTATCAAAGCCGGAACTCTCCGATGATGACAAGGCTGAACTCCGTCAGCAGGTTGTGGAACAGTACAAGGAAGAGCAACTATTGGAACTCCGCAGACAATCACAAGTGAAGGCACGACCCAAGCCTCCTACCGCTCCTAATGCCGGAGAAGAAATCAATGTTCAACCCAGTCTTTTTGACCTCTAAAACTCCAAGACAATGAAACCGAGAAATAAGAAACAGCAACATATAGTGGAAATGAACGGGCGACTTCGCCCGCTCACCACTTCACAAAAGACATGGGCACTCAACAGCACTATCAAGCACTATGGCTATCGGCTGAAATCCGGAATGTGTACCTGCATGAAATGCGGTCATGAGTGGCTGGAGAACCGTAACGGCATGTGTCTATGCCCCGAATGTGGTCAACTCATTGAAATCAAGGACACCAAAGAGCGTGTAATCCGAGACAAATCTTATTTCAACGTAATCACCGTTAAGGGCGAATATCAGGTAGTGAGAATGTTCCTGATGACGGTTGAAATGCTAAAAGGAATGAAAGCAAAACCTGCATATCTTGAAATCGGCAGTTATTGGATTAACAATAAGGGCAATACCACCGTTGTTGGATTGCAGAGAACTTTGGGACACTACATAGATTCCTTTGCTTTCGGTTCTCCATCCTCCGGGGTTCCCATTGTCCGATCAGATCGCGTTCTTCTTTTGAC
>CAZYXN010000226.1:0-2076 GCA_964651105.1 uncultured Muribaculum sp.
AGCGACGAGCGCATAGCGGAGCTTCTGCGGCTGCTGGACGACGGGCACGGAGGATGGAAGTCATAAGATTTATAATATTATTTAGTCATTGTGTTCTTCGACATTTATCGTATCTATAAATCTCCGTCCGTATTTATATGCGAATTCGTCATCAATAGTATGTAGCTCGTAGGGCGTTGTGTATTTTGCAAGCTGTTCTCTGTAATAACCAACAATTTGTGTAACTCGTTCATTTTCAAACTCTATTTTTCTTTGGCTTTTTTCATACAATGTTTGATAATAAGTCTCAAGAATAAGCAGGATTACAAAGGCGCACGAAAAAACGATAAAGTCTACGTTCAAATATCCCCATATTTCACGAGAAACGAGAAGTGATATATAGTAGGGAACGCAACAAGCAAGATATACATTTTCCTTGTGTTCTTCTTTGGGAAAGTCATATCGACCAATTATGCACATTGAAATGGGTATTCCGGCTGATACATATACAATTTTTAAACTTGTCCAAAAAGATGATGTGAGCAAAAAGAGAAGAACTACTGCTGCAAATGCAATAAGATTAGCCTTGAGAAGTTTGTACAAACATGCATTTTTGTTTTCATTCATTTCTGCTTTTCTCCATCATTGCGCGTAAACTTTTAACCATTTCAGGGTTAGCTTTGCGCTTTCCTGCTCGTATTTCATCCTGCGCTTTCTGCCAATCCTGATACTTATTTGCCGGTATTCTGACTGTCAAGCCGTTGGCCGCTTTCGCATAGATGTATTGAGTTTCTTCTTTGAGTTTAATATCGTACTTACGGATAATTTCCATGTGGGTCTTATATTGTTCAAACCATGCTAAATCGGGGGTAGTTGGCTTGCAGCGTCGGCACGGCGAGTAAAGAGCTGAATTTAGACACGCTACATTTTTAGGGGTATTTGCGCTGCTGCATCCTTTGCGGCTGTGATAACACTTGCCGTAAGAGGAAATAAATACGGTGTAATCTCCCCACTCCCTTTTATCCTTGGGCTGAGTGAAGCAATATGGCATATCGAGCGAATCAACACCACAGCCTTGAGGCGCGTTCATAATTTCAGCCTGCGTTTTATCGCCATACATGAGCTGATAATAGCGTTTTTGGGAATCGAAAACTTCTTTTGAAAGCGCATCTATCTTGCACTGGCTTTCTTCTAACTCTTTGTTTACACTTTTTATTTTTAAAATCGCTGACGCAAACGCAATAACAAAAACAATGCAAATCAAAACAAAGGTCGAGACCGGTATTGTTTCCTCACCGGAAACGGGCGTAGCCGTTTCCTCTTCATTTGGTGTGCTCACATAGCTGCTTACATAATCGTTATCTGTGCTGCCGCTGTTCCAGCCTGTTCGATCTACAAAATCATATGGGCAATCGGCAAAACCATCACCATCCATGTCATAATGGTCATGAGCGGGATAACCGTGATGATAGTGATATTCGCCTGTTTCACTGTCGTAGTGGCCGCCGTCATCGTCTGTTCTGCCACCGTGCGCCAAAACGGGCGCGGCGAGAGCGAAAAGCAACAACAGAACAATGGCAAGGCATACAAGGCAACTTGATGCGCGTTCTTTAAATGAGGTCATACATAGTCACCTCTTTTAATCATCTTAACACCTAATTCACAAAAATACCACATTTAATTACAATTTCGGCGCATATGCCAAAATGGGGTGCGCAAAACTGTGCAATGTGCATAAAACGACATTATTTGCTGAAATGTGTACGAAAATGTTGTTTTATGCAGGTGCGTAATTTTCGCTTGACAAACATTAAAAATTGCACTAATATGAAATCAAGATAATAAAACGCCAAAAAATCTCCGAATCGGATAATAAGAGGGATAAAAAAGGGAGACGGGAAATGACGAACGAAGAAAGAGAAGCATGGGAAGACGTTAAATACATAATATCGCGCTGCCGGTCGGTCAACGACTTGCGCTTTCTGCACGAACTTGCAGAGCTGTTGCTCAAATACGACATTACTTTCGGAAAGGCGGCAGAGCAATGACAAACGAAAAGCTGTATAAAAAGGCTGTGCAGATCGTCAACGACATTAT
>CAZYXN010000227.1:0-2020 GCA_964651105.1 uncultured Muribaculum sp.
AGTTCTGCCTCGATATGATTGACTGGTTCCGCAACACTTACATAAACAAGAGGACGGGGACACCCATATGCGCGAGAACCGCCGATACGTATTGCCAAAGATTCCGCACGGCTCTTAATGAGGCTGTACGCGAAGGACTTATAGACAAGAATCCGTGGAACAGACTTGAGACCATCGAGAAGATAAAGAAGCCGGAAAGCAATCGTGAATATCTGACCATTGACGAGATACGGAGCATGATTGCCACCGACTGCCCCAACGAGCTTGTGAAGAGAGCCTATTTGTTCTCCTGTTTTACCGGACTGCGCATCAGTGATGTCAAAAACCTCAAATGGGGCGATGTTTACCACGAAAACGGACAGGCATACGTTTCTGTCGTGATGGTAAAGACCACCAAGCCGCTATACATACCCCTGTCAGGACAGGCGTTGAAATGGATGCCGGAGAAAGAGGCAGGCAAAAGCAGCCCGGATGATTATGTGTTCGATGGTCTTGTCAATTACGGCAATGTCAACGAGAACTTGAGAAAGTGGGCGGAGGCGGCAGGAATCAAAAAGCATATCTCCTACCATACCAGCCGCCACTCCTTCGCAACGATGATGCTCACCCTTGGAGCGGACTTGTACACCGTATCGAAACTGCTGGGACACAGCTCGGTCAAGCACACCCAGATATACGCGAGGATAATCGACCGGAAGAAGGACGAGGCGGTGAACCTTGCGGATTCCGTATTCTGAAATCATAAATCGTAATACATATATGGCGGCAAACGGCAAAAAGACAAAACTGAAGGAACCGGTGAAAGTGCGCACCAAGAAACTTGCGGACGGTTCCGAGTCGTACTATCTTGACATCTATGTGGACGGCAAGAGGCAGTACGAGTTCCTGAAACTCTACCGCCTTCCCGAAATTAACGCCCGTGTCAAGGAGCAGAACCGGGCGACACTGGCTGCGGTAGAGACCATCAAGTCAAAGAGGATAATCGAGATTACCAACAATAAGGCCGGTTTGAAGAACATATCAGGTAGGTCAAGGATGCTGCTGTACGACTGGATGCAGACATTCTATGACGAGCAGAAGCGCAGGGGCGTGAGAGGTGTCAAGTTGCTGGGTACGGTGAAAAACCTCATTTCCACTTATACCGGTAAGAACAAGGTTCGCATGGGTGACATCGACAAGGATTTCTGTGTCGCCTTCATCCGCTGGCTCCAGTCCGAATACAGGACTGCATGGGGCAATCCGCTCAGTCCGAAAAGCATGTCTGATTATGTCGGTTATTTCAGCACGGCTTTGAACGCGGCTGTCAGGGCTGACATCATCCCCGAAAATCCTTTCATGCCGCTTACTCCGACAGAGCGTATCAAGGTGCCGGAGAGCAAGCGGGAGTTCCTCACCGTTGACGAGATAAAGACTCTTATAGAAACTGAGTGTCCGAGGGAGGATGTGAAGCATGCCTACCTTTTCGCCTGTTATTGCGGCTTGAGGCTCAGTGATGTCTATGCGCTCCGTTGGAGAGATCTTTCAAAAGACGGCGAACAATGGCGTGCTTCTGTCGTGATGCAGAAAACCACGACACCTATATTTCTTCCCCTTTCATCACAGGCAATGAAATGGCTGCCGGAACGAGGCGATGCACCGGATGACGGAAAGGTTTTCGACGGTCTGATTGCGGAACCGAATATAAACAAGGTGCTGGCAAAGTGGGTGAAAGCCGCCGGAATTTCCAAGAAAATCACCTACCATACGAGCCGCCATACCTTCGCAACGATGATGCTGACATTGGGAGCCGACCTTTATACAACGAGCAAGCTGCTCGGACACTCCGATGTAAAAACGACCCAAATTTATGCGAAGATTGTTGACAGTAAGAAAGTTGAGGCTGTGAATTTGGTGGATAATGTATTTAACTGACTGATGCCTATATCCATTATGCAAGCACGAAATTGTACTTTATCCTCAATAAAAATTTATTGCTGTCCGATAAAACTTTTTAGTGCAAGAAAAAATAGGGTCGATTCCA
>CAZYXN010000228.1:0-1964 GCA_964651105.1 uncultured Muribaculum sp.
AATGGCAGGTGATGAAACATGGATCAGTCCTACCGGCTATCTGATGGTCCATAATGTGCGTCCAGATAGGACATTTTCGATAGTAGAATAATTGGTATCTACTCCCCATAATCACGGGGAAGTCAACCTGTCTAACCGAAAGGCGAAAGCTGATACGGGAACATAGCATGACAGGAAAGCGGTAAGTTATCCAAAGGCTAAAGGGTACGACTGAACCGCAATGACAAGGGAATATGAGGTTTAACCTGTATTTGGTGAACGTGAGGTTATATGTCCGTTATCATAGGAGCAAGGAAAATAGCCTGAAACCTTGTGTACAGCGGCTTTTGATAGGGTTGTGGTCAAGAGCGTGATTACAAAACTGTGCCATGAGCAAGAGAACTTGTGTTAAGTAACCGAAAGCGAAATCCGACAATTCCCATACCAAGCGAAAATGTTAACTGGAGATACCCTAAACGGAAACGCTGAAAAGCTATAGTATTGACTTGAATATTCCGCAAGGGTACGGAGCGTTCATAGTAGTCAGGTGCATTAATAGTGCAATAACGGCGAAGGAACGCAGTTTATGCGACTTCAAAAGGAAAGTTGAAAGGGAGGAGAAGCCTCAATGAAACCAACAACTGAAATTTTGGAACGTATCAGAAAAAGTTCAGCAGACCACAAAGACGGTGTTTTCACACGTCTATATCGCTATCTTTTGAGAGATGACGTTTACAGAATAGCATATAAGAATTTATATGCCAACCAAGGTGCAGCAACAAAAGGAACTGATAATGATACAGCCGACAGCTTCAGCCAAGAGTATATTGACAAAATTATCATGGAACTTTCAAGTGGAACTTATGAGCCGAAGCCGGTACGCAGAACGTACAGAAAAAAGAAGAACGGAAAATTACGCCCGCTGGGTATTCCGTCATTCAAAGACAAAATCGTACAGGACATTATCAGAATGTACCTTGAAGCAATCTATGAACCCATTTTCAGTGACCGTTCTCACGGTTTTCGTCCGGGAAGAAGCTGTCATACAGCACTTACCCAAATCAGCAAAGGCTTCAATGGTATCAAGTGGTTTATCGAAGGCGACATCAAGGGGTGCTTTGACAATATAGACCATGATGTTTTGCTGTCGATACTGACAAGAAAAATCAAGGATTCAAGGTTTATCAATCTTATTAGAAAATTTCTGAAAGCCGGATATATGGAAGAATGGAAGTATCACGCAACTTACAGCGGAACGCCGCAGGGCGGAATTTTATCGCCAATTCTTGCTAATATCTACCTGAATGAACTTGATATGAAGATAGATGAAATAAAAAAGGCATTTGACAAACCCGCAAAACGGAAATGTACACATGAATACTCTGCAAAACAATGGCAGATTGAAAAGGTTGCAAAAGCTATTAAAGCCTGCACAAATGCTGATGAAAAGGCGTTGCTGATTTCAGAGTCAAAGAAACTCAGAAAAGAATTGTGCCGGATTCCTGCCAAAGACCAGAGTGATAAAAAGATTGTGTATGTCAGATATGCCGATGATTTCCTGATTGGTGTCAATGGTACAAAGGAAGAGTGTCAGCAAATAAAATCTCTCTTGAAAGAATATCTTACAGAACATCTCAAACTTGAATTGAGTGACGAAAAAACAAAAATCACGCACAGTTCTGATTGTGCAAGATTTCTGGGATATGATGTTCGGGTAAGAAGAAACAATCAGTTAAAAAAACGCTCTGATGGTGTAATCCAGAGAACGCTGAACCTATCAGTTGAACTTCTCGTACCATTAAAGGATAAAATAGAGCGATTTATGCTGGATAAAAAAATAGTGATAATAGATAAGGACGGAAAATTCAAGCCAATGCATAGAAATGCACTGGTTAACAACACAGACCTTGAAATCATAGACAACTATAATGCTCAGACAAGAGGAATTTGTAATTATTACAGCATGGCGAGCAACTTTGGTAAAC
>CAZYXN010000229.1:0-1962 GCA_964651105.1 uncultured Muribaculum sp.
ACAAAAGTTCGATTGTAAACAATAATTTCAGTCCCAGTAGGATCAATTGGAGGTTCCGTAGAGCATTGTGAGTAATCAATGCCGGATCGTTGATATAAAAAATCCGCAAATGTACTTTTCCCTGTTCCATTCAAACCGTAAATTAGGTTGATTCTTTTATCCGTTATAAGAGAAGTGGGATTTTTATAGCTTGCAACATTATTAAGAGTTATTTTCTTAAGCATAGCATCTCCTTTTAATTTATTTTTGTAATGAGATAACTCATTTGATGCTACTAAATATAGTATGACAGATCATAATTGCAAAATAATCAAGATTTAGAAAATTGAAAATTCTAAAAATATTTTTCTCCCGACTCAAGGCAATGGCTATCCATATTAGGATTTTCCCACGTAGGCGACACATTCCCAATTCTTCTCCTATGGTATTTCTGAATTTCGTTTATTTGAGGAATGATGGATCAAATCAGCCAATTTCTGTGAAATCTGTCCATTTTTTAGAACCGTCCAAATTCTGTCTTTTCTCGCCCTAAATTCTCCCTTTTTGAAACAGTTTTATATTATTATCGATAATTATATAAACGCCCTAAAAATACTAACAATTTTATCTATTTTAGATTTGCAATCTGCGGTCCATCATCTATCTTAAGTTATTGTAACATCAATACTTTAAGAGGTAAAAATGGACAAAGTTGCAGAGCTCTCAGGAATGCGATTTGGAGTGGAAATTGAAACCATTGGAATTTCAAGAAAAGACACCGTTTCAGCCATTTGGAGAGTGGTTGGCGGTGAAGTCAAGCATGAGGGCGGTTCTTATGATAAGTGGAGCTGTGTGACTCCTGACGGTCGTAAATGGAGTGCTGTTTCTGATGCTTCGATTGGTCGTGGAAATGCAGAAGTTGTGAGTCCTATCCTTACTTATCCTACTGATATGCCAGTTCTGCAAAATGTAATCCGGGCAATCCGTAAGGCTGGTAGCAAGGTCAACTCCTCTTGCGGTATTCATGTTCATGTCGATGCCTCTTGCTTGAATGGGCGGCAATTGGGGAATCTTGCCAAAATTGTTTACAAGCAAGAGCCGCTGATTCTGCATGCGCTTCAAATTTCTGAGGCACGGTTGAATTCATATACAAAGCCGATGGAATCCGCATTTATCGAGGAAATCAATAAATACCGTCCTAAAAATTTACATCAATTGAGTTGCTTATGGTATCATCAATCAAATACAGAAGAATCAAGGCTCCAGCATTATCATCAGAGTCGCTACCATGGGGTAAACTTTCACAGCCTCTTTTATAGGGGAACTGTTGAGTTCAGGTGGTTCGAGAGTACCCTCCATGCAGGAAAAGTAAAAAGCTATATTCAATACTGCCTTCTGCTTGTCAACCGTGCAAGAGAAGTGAAATTCGCCGCCTCGAAGAAGCGCTGCCTCTCCATGGAATCGGCAAAATATGACATGAGGGTTCACCTCCTGAGAATCGGAGCCATTGGCGACGAATTCAAGACTATGAGAAAATTCTTGCTTGAGAATATGCCTGGCTGTGCCTCGTATAAACATGGACATCCAGAGAAAAAGGTGGCATAATGTGCGGACAATGCGGAATCATTTTAGCGCAGAAACGTCGGACTCGGAAAGAGCTGAATAGCCTCGGCAATATGTTCACGGAGTTGCTGAGGCATAACGAGCGCCGTGGTCGTGATGCGACTGGCATTTATGTTGCCGATAAGGACGGAATCGGAAAAATCCTGAAAGCCCCGATTTCAGCAATTCACTTAACGGAATCTTCTCAATATCGGAATGCCATTCAGGAGGTCAGCAATCGGACTGTTGCTTTAATTGGTCATACTCGTTGGCAAACAGTTGGAACTCCCATGATCAACGAGAATAATCATCCGATTTCAACAACGCATTGTGTCGGAACCCACAATGGGACTATCAGCAATCATGATGAGCTTTTTCGGA
>CAZYXN010000230.1:0-1953 GCA_964651105.1 uncultured Muribaculum sp.
TAGCAGAGGCATTTTTTATGGATATTCTTAACGGTTGTTATGAAACACCCTCTTAGTCAAAACTCGGCATTTTTCTTTGTACGCACGGTTGAAATTCTTGTTTTCTGCGCAGAAAACAAGAATTATTTTGTAACTTTGCACCAAATTTGAAAATGACAATGGTTATAAGGTACAAAGTTAAACAGGAAATAGACCGCCTGCCGGAAGGTGTTGTGGTATCAGCTTCCGATTTTGACATACCACGGCAATACCGCGCAACGCTTGTTAAGGCACTCAACCAGTTCGAGCATGCCGGTGTGATAAAGCGTGTCTCAAAGGGGCGTTACTACAAACCACGCACATCACGTTTCGGGGAGCTGCTTCCCCCGGAAAAAGAAATCGTGAGGGACTTCCTTGAGAAAGACGGCAACACCATCGGGTACATCACAGGCACAAGGGCTTTCGCAAGCCTGGCATTGACTACCCAGATATCATCGGTTATCATGGTCGGCACGAATGTTTCCCGCCGCCCGCTGTCCAGAGGACAATACAAAATAACTTTCCTGTTGCAGCCAAACCGTATAATAAAAGAGGACATACCGCTTTTAATCATTTTGGATGCACTCCGTCTGATAAAGGAAATTCCCGGCTCTACAACCGATGAAGCAATGTCGCAAATAACAGTCTGGATAAAGGATTTGTCCGGAACGGACAGGAATCGGCTGCTGGAACTGTGCAGGGCATATAAACCGTATGTCAGGGCGCAGCTTGGAGCCATACTTGAATATCTGGATTTCCCTGTTGAAGATTTGCTTGAGACACTGAACCCCGTAACCCGCTACAAGCTGGGTATATCTTCAACCGTATTGCCTACAATCAAAAACTGGAACATCGTATGAAACTGCACACAGACCAACAACTGTTTAAGGATGCCATAAACTTCGCGTCACGTCCGGCAACTGACGGAGGCTTGGGCATCAGCCCGCTGTTTATCGAGAAGGACTACTGGGTCAGCCGTTCTCTGAAACTGATGGCGGAGCATGACAAAGACGGACGGGCAGTGTTCAAAGGCGGAACAAGTCTGTCCAAGGCATACGGCATCGGAGCCAGATTTTCAGAGGATATAGATGTGGCTATTTCTGATGCGTGGACTTTGAGCGGCAATCAGCTGAAAAACCTGATACGCAAAACAGCCCATGACATGACAGAGGGACTGGATGAGATTTCCATACCCGGAAAGACAAGCAAAGGCTCACACTATTATAAGGCCTATTACCACTATCCGCAGATTATGGAGTCATTGGCCGCCACCTCCATCAATCCGGGGCAGATACTTGTGGAAATCAATTCTTTTGCCAACCCGTATCCATCCGAACGTCGTGTCATTCAAAGTTTCCTGACCACGTTCCTGCAACAGTCAGGCAATGAACAGTTGATAGAGGAATATGACATGCAGCCGTTTGTCATACAAGTGCTGGACAAGCGCAGGACACTTACGGAGAAACTGGTGTCGTTAATCAGATGCTCACTGGCGAATGAATACCATTCACAGTTGTCCGCCAAGATACGCCATTTCTACGACCTCTATTATTTGTATCATGACAAAGAGATAAGATTATATCTGGATTCGTCCGATTTCCTGAATGACTTTCACAGTCTGTTCACACATGACAAACAGCAGTTCAGTAAACCGGAAGGATGGCAAGGACGAAACTTGTACGAATCGCCTCTGCTTTCTGCTTTGGAAGATGTGTGGAGAAAACTGGAACCGGTCTATCAGAAAGAGCTTCCGGGACTTGCTTATAATAAAATACCTGACTCCACGCAAATACTTGAGAGTATTCATGCAATACTCATGTATGTAAGAAATAATAAGATTCAAGAATGATGATACGACAGATACCACAACGATTGCAAGAGGTGAACACCTTGCTTGCCGCTTGCCGCCAAGACAGCATCACCTTTGAACAGGCT
>CAZYXN010000231.1:0-1813 GCA_964651105.1 uncultured Muribaculum sp.
AACGCAACAGTTGAAGGATACTGCTTTGTTCCTGCAGGTACATTAGTAAAAAGCGGTGAAGTTTACGACAGAAAAAATATAGATGCTAATGATTTATTTTTCAATCACGAAGAAGGGGTCGGAAAATTAAAAGAGATAAACTTTCCCTATACTCCTGATTCTGTCAATAAAAATATTTAAAATTTTGGTGATGTAATGTGATATTGGATATGTACAAACTTTTTTTTAAGAGATTGCTTGATATAATTCTATCGCTTGTAGGTCTGGTTATTTGCTTTATTCCAATGGTAATTATCGCTATTGCAATTAAGTTAGATTCTCCCGGTCCGGTTCTGTTCAGGCAAAAACGAATCGGATACAAAGGTAAGGTTTTTGAAATTTTTAAATTCAGAACAATGTGCGTTGGAGCAGAGCAGATGGGTTCCGGGGTATATTCTGGTAAGGGCGACTCGCGTGTCACACGTGTCGGCAATATTCTTCGAAAGACAAGTTTGGACGAGATTCCTCAGCTTTATAATACATTGGCAGGCTCTATGAGCTTTATCGGTCCCCGTCCGCCGCTGACATATCATCCCTGGCCGATTGATGAATATACAGATGAACAACGCAGAATGTTTGATGTTCGTCCCGGAATTACCGGATGGGCGCAAGTCAACGGACGAAAAGGTGTGGAATGGACTCATCGCATAGAACTGAATATTTGGTATGTAGATCATGTGTCGCTGTGGTTGGATTTGAAGATAATGTGGTTAACAATATGGAAAGTAGTATCTAATGCTGATAACGAAAACACGGGTGCAACCGTTACCAAGCCGGAAACAGTCGACGAGAAAGAGACGGTAAATAAATAATGGCATTAAAACTTATGTGCATAACCAACCGTCCGGAGATTGCACAGATTGCCGAAACGGCTGGAGTTGATACAATTTTTATTGATCTTGAATACATCGGAAAGTTGGATCGGCAGGGCGGAATGGACACCGTCCAGTCTCACCATACACTTAATGATGTCCTTAATATTCGTAGGGTAATTTCAAAATCCGAACTTCTTGTACGCTGTAACCCTATTCACGATGGAAATGCCGATTACACGTCTACAGAGCAGGAGATTGACGGCATTATTGAAAACGGAGCAGATACCGTGATGCTGCCGTTTTTCAAGACAGTGGCAGAAGTCGACCGCTTTTTATCGGGGGTCAGCGGCCGTGCAAAAACAATGCTGCTTTTTGAAACGCCGGCGAGCGTAGAGCATGCAGACGAAATTCTGAGCCTTCCGTTTATTGACTATGTCCATATCGGATTGAATGACATGAGCCTTGGATACCATAAAAAATTCATGTTCGAACTGCTGACTGACGGAACAGTGGAAAAGCTGGCTGAAATAATCAGAAGATATAAAATTCCGTTTGGATTCGGCGGAATTGCTTCTATAGGAAAAGGAATGTTACCGTCCGAATATGTGATTCGGGAGCATTATAGGCTTGGCTCTACCGCCGCTATTCTGTCGCGGAGTTTTTGCAACTGCGATAGTGTGGAGAGCCTTGAAGTGATTGGGAAAATCTTTTCAGAAGGTCTATTGAAAATACGCGAATTTGAAAAGACCTGCCCATCAGCCGATTTTTACGAAAACAGTCGGGAAATCCGTCGTCGTGTGGAAATGATATGTGAGGAGAAAAATGAACATTCTGATAACCGGAGCATGGAATGACGCAAAAAAGAATATTCCGGATATTGAAAAGCTGGGACATAACGTCGTTTTTATGCAGAATGAGGCTGATGAGCTTCCGTGCGATGCTGCGTGGGCGGAGTATGT
>CAZYXN010000232.1:0-1759 GCA_964651105.1 uncultured Muribaculum sp.
GACATGCCTTGTTGATCTTTACAAGATCCTGATAGACTACACGGCCGGCACCTATATTAAGGTGTCCAACCTCCGAGTTGCCCATCTGTCCATCGGGCAGTCCGACATTTTCACCGCTCGCCTGCAGCTGAGAATGCGGATATGTATTTAGAAGATAATCCCAATAAGGGGTAGGGGTTTGAAATATTACATCACCTTTTCCGTGATTTCCGATTCCCCATCCGTCGAGAATCATCAAAAGAGCTTTTTTAGCCATAGTATAGAATATTTTGAATTTTGGTGCAAAGTTACAATTTTTATCTGAGACGCAGCAATATTTAAATGTATGGATTGCTATGTTTTTCCTCTTCAATTGTTGTGGGGCCTCCATGACCAGGATACAACACGGTATCATCAGGGAGCGCAAGCAGCTTTTCGCGTATACCGGATATCAGCTGCTGATGATTGCCGGCAACCAGATCGGTTCGTCCAATACTTCCGCTGAAGATCACATCTCCGGTAAATGCTATTCCTGATTGCGGGAAATATAAAACTATACTGCCCGGAGAATGTCCGGGGACCAATAGGATTTTCGCTTTTTCGCCACAAACGTCTATTTCGTCGCCATCACTTAATTCAATATCAACTCCGACCCCTGATATATCACACGGCAATCCAAACATACGGCATTGCATACCGGCTTTCTCTCCAAGAAAAGCATCGTTTGGAGAGGCCATGATTTTGAGTCCGTATCTTGATTTTATATAATTGTCGCCGAAAATGTGGTCGACATGCATATGCGTATTAATAAGCTGAGTTAGAGTCAAGTTATTGACCGCAATGAAATCATCTAAAGCATGTTGTTCGTTGGCGTTATACATTCCGGGATCAATTATGGCCGCTTCATTTGTCGCGGAGTTCACTATCAGGTATGTGTTTACGCCGAACATATTGAATCTAAAAGTTTTAACCTGCAGCATAACTAATTATATTTGGACGTATATGATCTTTTTTGTCTCAAAATATGGTTCGGAAAAATATTTTTCCAGCGATTCCTCAATAATCGGATATTTCACTTTCCGTATTTCCGAACTTAAATCACCTCCTTTAAGACAGATAAGGCCATTGGGATATCCATTGACAGAAATAGGGGAGATATTGCGTTTTATCAAGGGCACAAGCTCATCTAGACGCATTACCGCACGGCTCACCACAAAATCATATCGATCATGGCATTCTCCGATATCACCGTGTTGAAACGTCACATTAGTCAGTCCGATAGATTGGGCGACAGCTTCCGCCACACGGATTTTTTTGCCGATACGGTCAATTAAGTGGAACTGGCATTCCGGCCACATAATTGCCAATGGAATTCCGGGAAATCCGCCACCGGTACCCATGTCAAGAATTTTCGTGGCTGAAACCGGATTTATGAATTTAGCAATCGCCAAAGAATGCAATATATGATTCACATATAAATTATCAATATCTTTTCGGGAAATAACATTGATTTTGCTGTTCCATTCCGGATATAGCGTCCCCAATTGCTCAAACTGACGTATTTGTAGCTCTGTGAGTTTGAAATATTTGCTAATAATGTCTGTATTGTTGTTCATAATAGGCAAAGGTAAAACAAATTTCAGAGAAAAAACATATGATAGTTGCAAAAATAAAATACAGTAACTATGAAAATAATCTTATAAAATGTGTCTAAAACCTTTATGGGCCAGGCTTGGTGGCTCATGCCTGTAATCCCAGCACTTTGGGAGGCCAAGGCAGG
>CAZYXN010000233.1:0-1684 GCA_964651105.1 uncultured Muribaculum sp.
AAATCAGAATTCATAGAAAAGGCAGTTTTGTTTTATGCCGGATATGTATGCGCAGAGGACTGCCGTGAATACTTTCCGGAGGCCATTGTCAGTACAATCCAAGGATCGCTTGACTCTTTCGAAAACAGAATGGCATCATTGTTGTTTAAGTATGCTGTAGAACTTGCAATGACGATGCATGTATCGGCTGCAAACTTCCGTGTCGATGAAGATACGCTTTCCCGGCTCAGAGGAAAGTGTGTCAATGAAGTCAAGAGACTCAACGGCAAAATTTCTTTCGATGACGCTGTCCGCTATCAGAAAGGCAGATAACGATGGCAAGATTTATTTTGAAGTGGAGATATATAAAATCAGGTTCAGCAAAACACGGTACGAATCTTGTAAAATATATTGCCACTCGCGAAGGCGTAGAGAAATGCGACGAATCCTGGAAACATCAATCTGCGACGACGGAACAACAGCGTCTTATCAAGCAGCTTACCGAAGAGTTTCCCGATGCGGTAAACAGTTTTGAGTACCAGGACTATATCAATGCTCAAACAAAAAGTGCAGCCTCAGAATTTATAAGCAGAACCATCGAAGAAAATCTCGACCTCATCGGTAAGAAAGAAAACTATGTCGGGTACATTGCTATGCGGCCGAGAGTTGAGAAACAAGGTACTCACGGTTTGTTTTCGCAAACGGACAGACCGATAGATCTTTCTGCCGTATCAAAAGAGGTTGCGGAACACGAAGGTGCGGTATGGACAACTATCATGTCTCTTCGCAGAGAGGACGCACAGAAACTTGGCTATAATAACGCGAAGGCATGGCGTGACCTGCTTCGAGGTCAGGCAAACAAATTGGCAAAAGCCATGGGTATTCCTCTCGGTGACCTGCGTTGGTATGCTGCATTTCATAATGAGGGCAACCATCCGCATATTCATTTGATCTCATACTCGGCAGGGAAAGAACCGTATATGACCGAGCAGGCATTACAAACATTCAAGTCAGACTTTGCCCGAGAGATTTTCAAAAACGACCTCTACCACACATACCAGGACATGACCGCACACAGGAATGAACTGCGCAGGACCGGCAGAGATAAAATTGCGGAAATTGTTCAGCAGATCAATAACAGCGCATATGAAAACGAAACTGTTGTGACGATGCTTCTGGAACTGTCAAAGACGCTTGAAAATTACAAGGGTAAGACGGTCTATGGTTATATGCCTAAGGCGGCAAAGAATCTGATTAACGGTGTCATCGATGAACTCGCCAAGGATGCTCGAATTGCAGAACTCTATAATCTATGGTACGAGCAAAAAGAAAATGTCTTTCGCACCTATCAGGATACGATGCCAAAGCGCATCCCGTTATCCGCAAACAAAGAGTTCAACTCTATTAAGAATGCGGTTATCCAGGAAGCGCTCAACATCCTGCACAACAAAATTACCTTTGAAGAAGATATGCAGCAGGAAACGGAAACTCCCGAGGAAACAATGACCTATACAAGTGAAACCACCTCCAAGAGAAATCCGTGGACTGACCCCAACGATATGCATTTCCAATATATTATGGGGCGTGAACTATTGGATATTGACTCCGAGAATTTCGATCCCGAAGAAGGTGTTCGGCTGTTGACTCTTTCTGCAATGCAGGGATTTGATGTTGCAATGTATCGGCTCGGGAAACTGTACTTACA
>CAZYXN010000234.1:0-1585 GCA_964651105.1 uncultured Muribaculum sp.
CGTTAATTTCGGGAAGGCGGTAGAGTTTCAGGAACTCGTACTGCCTCTTGCCGTCAATATAGATGTCAAGATAGTACGACTCGGATCCGTCCGCAAGTTTCTTGGTGCGCACTTTCACCGGTTCTTTCAGTTTCGCCTTCTTTACGCTTGTTGCCATATATAAAAGGTTTATGATTTTAAAATACGGTATCCGCGAGATTCACCGCCTCGTCTTTCTTGCTGTCGATTATTCTCGCGTATATCTGTGTGTGCTTCACAGAGCTGTGACCCAACAGTTTTGACACGGTGTAAAGGTCAGCTCCGAGGGTGAGCATCATCGTTGCGAAGGTGTGCCGGCTTGTATGGTAGGAGATATGTTTTCTGATTCCTGCAGCTTCCGCCCACTTTCTCAGGTTTTCGTTGACATTGCCGTAATTGACAAGACCGCCGAACACATAATCATCCGGGCTGCTTTTGCCTTTCTCTTTCTCCGGCATCCATTTCAACGCCTGTGCTGACAGGGGTATATATAACGGCTTGGTGGTCTTAACCATCACTACAGACACGAATGTCTGTCCGTTCTCATGATAAATGTTGCTCCATTTGAGATTCCTGACATCGCTGATGCGCAGACCTGTAAAACAGGAGAACAGATAGGCTCTTTTTACAAGTCCGTTGGGGCAGTCCGCAGCAATCATGTTCCGTATCTCGTCGATGGTCAGGTACTCCCGCTTGCTCTCCGGCTTCTTTATTTTCTCGATGGTTTCAAGTTTGTTCCACGGGTTCTTGTCAATAAGCCCTTCACGTACAGCCTCATTAAGAGCCGTGCGGAATCTTTGGCAATACGTATCGGCGGTTCTCGCGCATATGGGTGTCCCCGTCCTCTTGTTTATGTAGGTGTTGCGGAACCAGTCTATCATGTCGAGGCAAAACTGCTTGTCTATTTCAGTAAGTCTCACATCGGGACGGAATGTAAGCAGGATTTTTCTTAAGGCTAAAATACCTTCAGAATCCCTAAGACCCCGCATCTTGTGATTGTTACTACTGGTCTGGAGCCAGTCCGAAAGGAACACCCCTTCGCCGGTGTCCTTCAGTTCGTCCTTTACCTTGGAGTTTAGTAAAGCCTCGGTACGCTCACGCAGGATTTCCTCCGCCTTGCGGAGAGCCCTTGCATTTTGGCGTATCGCATTAGAAGAGGTTTCAGGCAGGAGGTATAATTGCAGGAACTCGTATTCATGTCCTCCGTTCACACTGCGGTCGAGGAACAGGGATAACCTACCGTCTGCCAGCTTGCGGCGCCGTAGCTTGAAAGGGGATTTCTCCACCAATGATTTCTTTTTTCTTCCCATTGTCCTACAGTGTATTATATTCACTTGCAAAGATACGAAATAATCCGCAAATGAGTATCGTTTTCAGTAACAAAAATAGTGAATAATAGCGACTTTTAAGGAATGAATCAGAAATCATCCTATTTGCAGAAATATCTAATAATCAGTATTTACGCGGATTTTGTTCGCTGATTCTTTCCATTGTTTTGCCTACATTGGCTAATGGGCTATACAGGGCAAGCCCTTGTTCCCGTTCCCGACCAACGAAATCCCGATTT
>CAZYXN010000235.1:0-1580 GCA_964651105.1 uncultured Muribaculum sp.
AGAAAAATTTGATTTGGTCATAGGTGAGTATTTCCCTGCAGAAAGTGCTTTTGCCGGAATGTTATTGAGAAAATACGGTGTCATCAGCAAGTATGCCGTATTGTTTTGGGACAATATGTATGGAAAAGAAGCGGCGAGATTCATCCCCCGTCGATTCGCATTGCGAAGAAAAAAGAAAGCCGAAAATTACTTGGCAAAATATACCGATGCCTTAATTTCTCTTTATCCTATTAAGCCCTTTCATAATAAATTTGGCGAATTGCCCGCAGCTGTAGGAAAGAGGCATTATTTGGGAATCCCGTTTGTTTTGCCTCCTCAACCACCTGTTGAGACGAGCCATTTACAAGTTGTTAAGCCCGGTAAAGTCAACATTCTCTATTCCGGATCTATTATAAGACCGGAATATATTGAGAGATTTATTGACAGATTAAACAATTATAGCGGAGGCGAAAACATTAATCTCATATTTTTCAGTCGAGGATTATCGGAAGAAAAATTTGATTCTTTAAGATCAAAATTTCGTGGCACCATTCAATCTCCGGGTTATGTACCGGTTCAAGAGCTTCTTTCGGTCTATAACCATGTCGACGCATTCATCTCATTTCCCGGCGATATTCATTCGATTTGTAGTAAGGTGTACGATTATATGTCGTACGGACACCCCGTGCTTATTCTATTTGACAGCGCCGAAGACGTTAATGTCGAAACATTTTCGAAATATCCGCTAAGTCATTGTTTGAATTTAAACAAAGACGCGGATATAATCAACGGTGAAATCGATATGTTTATTAAAACGATGATTGGGAAAAAGCTCCCTTTTAATCAAGTAAAGGAACTTTTTTCCTCAGACACGCCTGAGGCTTATGTAAAATTGATAAGTAATCTTGTCAATACTCACTAAGAGTAACTTTTTTCAATTTTTGCCGCGTTGCTTCTTCATTGGAAACGTAAATTCATTTAAAATCAGCTCTGATGAAATTAATATATCTTACCAATATTCCAACGCCCTACCGAATTAAGCGTTTTAATACGATGGTTCCTATTTTTAGGGAGGAAGGTATCGAATTCGAAGTGTGGTTCATGGCCCGGAACGAGAAGAATCGAAACTGGAATATCGACTATTCATCTATTAAATTCAATTATAAAATATGGCCGGGAATTCATCCTACAATAGGCGGATTCTTCGCCCATTTCAATCCGGGTCTTCTGCTCGCTTTGAAACGGGAAAAATATAATATAGCGGTTATCGCCGGTATGGCAAGTCCGACAACGTGGCTTGCGAAGCCATTCCTACGCAAAGATATTGTAAGAATCATGTCGGTGGAAACCAATCTATTAGGTAAAACAGTGAAATCCGGATTGAAGAAGATTGTAAAGGAAAAGCTTTTAAAGAGCTACGACGGATATCAGGTTACAGGTCCTTTGCAAATTGATTATGTAAATTACTTCTGTCCATCCTCAACCGGCGCAGATTTCGTGACATTGCCCAATCTGATTGATAATGAAATCTTTAATATTGAAGGCAAAAAAGCAGATCTCAGAAGTTATGGAATTGACACAGACAAGCTGATATGTCTGAT